>NZ_PDZK01000010.1:0-62174 GCF_002735655.1 Janthinobacterium sp. BJB446
CGCCGAATTTCTTCGACAGAACCGTTGCGATTGCAGCGGTCAGCGTGGTTTTACCGTGGTCGACGTGGCCGATGGTGCCGACGTTGACGTGCGGCTTGGTCCGTTCGAATTTACCTTTTGCCATTTTATTCTTCCTTAGAACAATGATTTAAATGTAGGGACCGGCATTCTCGTGAAAGCCGGCCCGGAACTTCTATTACTTAGCTTTCGAGCTTACGATTGCTTCAGTCACATGCTTAGGTGCTTCAGCATAGTGCTTGAATTCCATCGTGTAAGTCGCACGACCTTGGGTCGACGAACGCAACGACGTGGCGTAACCGAACATTTCCGACAGAGGCACTTCGGCCTTGATGATCTTGCCGCCACCGCCAGCAATTTCATCCATACCTTGCACCATGCCGCGACGCGACGACAGATCGCCCATCACGGTACCGGCGTAGTCTTCCGGCGTTTCCACTTCCACGGCCATCATCGGCTCCAGGATGACTGGCGATGCTTTGCGGCAGCCATCTTTGAATGCCATCGAAGCGGCCATGCGGAATGCATTTTCGTTCGAGTCAACATCATGGTACGAACCGAAGAACAGCGTGACTTTAACGTCAACGACTGGGTAGCCAGCCATCACGCCCGAAGTCAGCGTGTCGCGCACACCTTTTTCAACTGCAGGGATGTATTCGCGAGGAACGGTACCGCCCTTGATCGCGTCAACGAATTCGAAGCCCTTGCCCGGTTCTTGCGGTTCGATCTTCAGAACCACGTGACCGTATTGACCACGACCACCCGATTGCTTGACGAATTTGCCTTCCGACTCTTCGCACACTTTACGGATCGTTTCGCGGTAAGCCACTTGTGGCTTGCCGACGGTCGCTTCAACGTTGAATTCACGCTTCATGCGGTCAACGATGATGTCCAGATGCAACTCGCCCATACCGGCGATGATGGTCTGGCCCGATTCTTCATCGGTACGCACGCGGAACGATGGATCTTCTGCTGCCAGACGGTTCAGCGCCAGGCCCATTTTTTCCTGGTCGGCCTTGGTTTTTGGCTCGACTGCCTGCGAAATCACTGGCTCAGGGAAGACCATGCGCTCCAGAACTACGCTGGCTTTTTCGTCGCAAAGCGTATCGCCAGTGGTGGTGTCTTTCAGACCCACAACGGCGGCGATGTCGCCAGCGCGCATTTCCTTGATTTCTTCGCGTTCGTTCGCTTGCATCTGCACGATACGGCCGATACGCTCTTTCTTCTGCTTCACGGAGTTCAACACCGAGTCGCCCGAATTCAGGGTACCCGAGTAGCAACGGATGAAGCACAACTGGCCCACGAACGGATCGGTTGCGATCTTGAACGCCAATGCCGAGAATTTCTCATTGTCGTCAGCTGCGCGCTCGACTGGCTGCTCGTCCTCGTCCAGACCTGGAACAGGTGGAATGTCGATTGGCGATGGCAGGTACTCGATGACCGCGTCCAACATGGCTTGCACGCCCTTGTTTTTAAAGGCGGTACCGCACAACATTGGAACGATTTCGCTGGCGATGGTACGCTGACGCAGGGCAGCCTTGATCTCTTCTTCCGAGAGGTCGCCTTCTTCCAGGTACTTGTTCATCAGGTCTTCCGACGCTTCAGCAGCGGCTTCAACCATGTTTTCGCGCCACTTGGCAGCATCGGCGGCCAGGTGTGCAGGAATGTCGCCGTATTCAAACTTCATGCCTTGCGAAGCGTCGTCCCAGATAACCGCTTTCATCTTGACCAGATCGATAACACCGGTGAAGACGTCTTCAGCGCCGATAGGCATCTGAATAGGTACTGGGTTGGCTTTCAGACGCGAACGCATCTGATCGTAGACCTTGAAGAAGTTGGCGCCGGTACGGTCCATCTTGTTCACGAAGGCCAGACGTGGCACTTTGTACTTGTTAGCCTGACGCCATACCGTTTCCGATTGTGGCTGCACGCCGCCGACTGCACAGTAAACCATGCAGGCGCCATCCAACACGCGCATCGAACGTTCCACTTCAATGGTGAAGTCAACGTGGCCTGGGGTGTCGATGATGTTGATGTGGTGAGCTGGGAAGTTGTTAGCCATGCCTTTCCAGAAGCACGTAACAGCAGCCGAGGTAATCGTGATACCGCGCTCTTGCTCCTGTGCCATCCAGTCGGTGGTGGCAGCGCCATCATGGACTTCGCCCAGCTTGTGGTTCACGCCTGTGTAGAACAGGACGCGCTCGGTCGTGGTCGTCTTACCTGCATCGATGTGAGCGGAGATACCGATATTACGATAGCGCTCAATGGGGGTCTTGCGGGCCATAATTAATCCTAAATGAATGGACAAAACCGAGCAGCATTTTTTTGCAAAAATGAGCCCGGCCTCGAACAACAGATGCTTGACAGCCGCCTTGCGGTAGCTGGCTTTATATTAGAAGCGGAAATGCGAGAACGCTTTGTTCGCTTCAGCCATACGATGGACTTCGTCGCGTTTTTTCATCGCGCCGCCGCGGCTTTCAGCCGCTTCCATCAGCTCACCGCCGAGGCGTTGTGGCATCGATTTTTCGCTGCGCTTGTTAGCAGCTTCACGCAACCAACGCATGGACAGAGCCATACGACGGACTGGGCGAACTTCAACCGGCACCTGGTAGTTTGCACCACCGACGCGACGGGATTTCACCTCAACCAACGGCTTGGCGTTGTTGATTGCGGTAGCAAAAACTTCGAGTGGATCTTTGCCCGATTTTGCTGCGATGTGCTCGAAAGCACCGTAGATGATGTTTTCTGCAACCGATTTCTTACCGGACAGCATCAGCACGTTTACAAATTTAGCGACATCAGTGTTGCCGAATTTTGGATCTGGCAAAATTTCGCGCTTGGGTACTTCACGACGACGTGGCATATCAATTCCTTTCAATCTTCAGTTGAGCGCGCGTTCTTCGCACACTCGCGGACGACCATCATAGTCCTCCACTTACTCGACCAGATGCGGTCGACTACATTCACTTAGCTAGTTGCCACTGAGCGAAACTTGGGTTTGCTGCGTACAACTTATTACTTCTTGCCTGCTTTAGCGCGCTTGGTACCGTACTTCGAACGCGATTGCTTACGGTCTTTAACGCCTTGGGTATCCAGGGCACCGCGAACCATGTGGTAACGCACACCCGGCAAATCCTTAACGCGACCGCCGCGCAGCAGCACAACACTATGCTCTTGCAGGTTATGGCCTTCACCGCCAATGTACGAAATAACTTCGAAACCATTGGTCAGACGAACTTTAGCGACTTTACGCAGAGCCGAGTTTGGCTTCTTTGGAGTCGTGGTGTAAACACGTGTGCAGACGCCACGTTTTTGCGGGCTGTTTTCCAGCGCCGGCGATTTGCTCTTCACGGTCAAAGCGACGCGTGGATTGCGAATCAATTGATTGATGGTTGGCATCGTTATAAATCCAACAAAAAACTACGATTAATAACCCGGGCAAGATGCCCGGCGACTAAAACCTCGTCCCGCTTTCATCTACTGCGCACCGGAGGCGCCCGCAGCCACTCGATAAGGAGCGGCCATGAAATGCCAAGCAATACGTAAACGATGAGCAGAATAAAATCGAGAACTCGCTAGTTTAGACCTTGTGTTACAGGGGGTCAATCAGTTTACCGCTTTTTGCTATAAAAAAAGGCAAAAAAGAGGCGCTTTTGTGGCATTTTGACTAATCTTTGGCCGCAGCGCGCGGACGCCGGCGCTACGCGGCAATTGATGATTTGGCATTCTTTCTCTGCGGCCAAGCACCGGACGCGCACATTCTTGTATGACCGCAAGATAACAAAAGGATTGATAATAGCGGACATTTTTCGCTGCCCTCCCTTATGCGCTCCTTGCTTCGCCCCGCCAATCTGTTCCTGCTCCTGACGTATGCATTGCTGACGGCCGTGCCCTTCATTCCCGCGCTGCTGGGACGCGCCCCCGAGCATCCCTGGCAGATGCTCACCTTCGAGCTGCTGGCCTGGCTGGCCGTCTGGAGCGTGTTCAAGCGCCCCGCGTATTTCCACTGGCTGCTGGTGCCTGCCTTCCTGGCCCTGCCGACGGAAATCTACCTGTTCATCTTCTATGGCCAGGGCATTTCCACGCACCACCTGGGCATCATCTTTGAAACCAGCCCCAAGGAAGCGATGGAATTCCTCGGGCAAAAAGTGTGGCTGATGGGCGCCGTCATGCTGGGCGTGATCGCCTGGTGCCTGCTCGGCTGGTATGCGGCCACGCGCACGCGCGACCTCGACTGGCGCGGCAAGACGCGCCCGGCCGCCTTCGTGCTGCTGATCCTGCTGGGCGGCTTCTGGTGGTATGGCTATGAATTCGGTTTCGAGGCCAAGGTCCTGCACAGCACCGCCGCATCGGCCAAGGCCAGCGGGCCGGCGGTCAGCGGCAAGGCGGGCGCCTCCGGCTTCGGCGACGCCAGCTCGGCCGACGATGAAACGGCCGAGGAAGACGAAGAAAGCAGCAAGCCGGAAAACGCCAGCATCGCCGGCGCCGACGAGACGGGCCTGGGCTGGCCCAGCCTGCCCCACTGGGCGCGCCTGCCCTACGCCTTCGACACTGTCAGCAACTCCTGGCCTTTCGGCCTGGCCGCGCGCGGCTTCGATTTCTACAAGGAGCGTCGCTACCTGGCCGAGCTGGGACAGAAAAGCAGCAGCTTCCGTTTCGGCGCGCACCAGCAGCAACCCGATCCCCATCCGGAAGTGGTGGTCATGGTAATCGGTGAATCGTCGCGCTACGACCGCTGGAGCCTGAACGGCTATGAACGCGACACCAATCCCCTGCTGAAGCAGGAAGCCAACCTGGTGCCGCTGGCCGATGTCATCACGGCCGTTTCCGCCACGCGCCTGTCCGTACCCGTCATCATCTCGCGCAAGCCGGCCACGCAAAGCCTCAAGGATGGCTTCTCGGAGAAATCCTTCCTCACCGCCTACAAGGAAGCGGGCTTCAAGACCTACTGGCTGTCGAACCAGATTTCGTTCGGCCAGTTCGACACGCCCGTGTCCGTCTTTGCCAAGGAAGCGGACGTGGTGCAATTTTTGAACCTGGGCGGCTTTACCAACAATTCAAACTTCGACCAGATCCTGTTCGACCCGTTCAAGAACGCGCTGGCCGACCCGGCGCCGAAAAAACTCATCGTGCTGCACACCCTGGGCAGCCACTGGAACTACAGCCAGCGCTATCCGAAAGCGTTCGACAAGTGGCAACCGTCGCTGTTCGGCGTCGACAAGCCCGTCTACACGGACACGGCCATCAAGCCGCAGCTGAACAACAGCTACGACAGTTCCATCCTGTACACGGACTGGTTCCTGTCGAACGTGATCGGCATGCTGAAGGACGATGGCCAGCGCACCGCCCTGCGCAGCTCGCTCGTCTATGTGGCCGACCATGGCCAGACCTTGTACGACGGCACCTGCCGCCTGGCCTTCCACGGCCACAACACGCAGTTCGAATTCCACGTGCCCGCCTTCGTCTGGTACTCGCCGCAATTCCAGCGGCACTATCCGGACAAGGTGACACAGCTGCAGCGCCATCAAAAGGCGCGCCTGTCGACGGAAAACATGTTCCATACGCTGCTCGATCTGGGCGACATCCGCTTCGCCGGCGAACAGCCCGAGTGGAGCATCGCCAGCCCCCGCTTCAAGCAGCACAAGCGCTACGTCGACAGCTACGGCTGGACCAACTACGACAACGCCATCATCCGCGGCGATTGCCGCGAAGTGATCGACAAGAGCACGCCGGAAAAGCAGGACAAATAAGCGCGGCCATCAGGACCGTTCGAGCACGCCGCCGCAGTCGGCCGGCTGCGCCATGTGCGTGCTGAGCCAGTCGAAGACGCGCCCGGCCTTGTCTGCGATACCGGCGTCAAAGCCGCGCTGCGCCAGCAGGGCGATGCCATTCGTGGCCTGCAGCACGCCCGGCGCCAGCAGCAGCGCGCCGGCGTCATCGCGGCCCACGCACCACGGCGCCAGACAGTCTTCCAGCAGCGGCCCCAATACCAGATTGTGCGACGAGACGATCACCAGGTGGCGCGCGGCCAGGGAATGCAGCACGGCAGCGGCCGCCGCCACGGATTCGAGATGGTTCGTGCCGCGGAAGATTTCATCGATCAGGAACAGCGCCGGCGCGCCCTCCCCGGCCAGCGCCAGCAATTCGCGCGCGCGCCGCAATTCGGCGACATATAGACTTTCGCCGCCGTCGAGCGAGTCCTCGTTTTGCATGCTCGAATACAGCGGCAGCATGGGTACCCGGGCAGCATGGGCATAACAAAAGCCAAAGGCGCGTGCACTGATCAGATTGAGCCCCACACCGCGCAGCAAGGTACTTTTTCCCACCGCATTCTGCCCCGAAATAAAGGCGCCGCGGCCATCGAGCCGCAACGATAGCGGTACGGCGCCATCGAGCAGCGGATGCACCATGGCGTCGAGCGACAATTGCCGCGCGCCGGCGTCCTGCGCCCAGCAGAACTGCGCGCGGCCGCGCAGATGACGCGCCAGGGCCAGGTCCGCTTCCAGGTCGGCCAGCAGCAGGAAACTCTGACGCAAGAAGGCGCGTTCGCGCCGCACCACGCGCAGGCTGTGAAAGTAGCGCCGGATATTGCCCAGCATAAGCCAGTCGTCATATTCGCTCAGCAGGGGAATCATCTTGATCCAGCGCACTGGCGTGATCTGCCGGTTGATCACGCCGGCAGCCCGCCCGCCTTCCCGCAGGTCCGCCGTGAACGCAGTCTCGAGCGCCCCCAGTCGACCATGCACCAGCAGTATCTGCTGTAACGTAAAGACGCTGCGCTCCCACGGTTTGCAACGGTCGTGAAAACGCATCTGCAACGCCATCAGCAAGAACCAGACGGGTACCGCGACGGCCCATGCCAGCGGCGCAAACAGCCACGCGGCCAGCAGCGACGCCAGCAGCACCAGTGTCGGCAGCAGCAACCAGCGGCTCCACCACGGTACTGCTGGTGGCGCTGCGCCGCACAGCAGCGCCGCCACTTCCGCGTCCGCCGTGCGCAGCGGCAGCATGGCTTGCTCGAGCACCGCCAGCTGTGCCGGCGCCGCCAGCAACTCAGCGATGCGCGCCCGCGAGGCGGCGTCTGCCGTGCCACCTGCCAGGCGCTGATGCAATCGCTGCTGACCGAGAATGCTGACCTGCGTGGCAAGCCGCGTATGGTAGGCGTCCAGCAGCATTTCATCCCACGTCTGGCTATCGAGCTGGGGCAAACCACCCTCGATCCTTTGCAACATGGCGATGTCGCTGGCGACAAATGGATAATCGAGTTCCGCCGGTTCGGGCAGGCTGGCAAACTGACGCAGCCAAGGGCGCAGGCGGGCAAAAAGGGAGGGCGAAGGCGACATCATGCTCCAAAGAAGGGGGGGGCAGCATGGCGCCGCGCGCCATCACTGCCTGGGCAGCAGTTCAGGTCGATTGCCAGAATATCAAGATCCATACGCAAACGCCGCGACGGTGCGCCGCACGCGGACACCGCCTGGACGGCGCGGACACGGCGGACAGCCGGACGCCAGAATTTTTCCCGATTCAAATCAATGACTTAACAACTGGCATGGATCGTGCATTGGAAAAGGCATCCTTCACGAGACCTGACCATGATCCGCGATACTTCCTCCCAAGACGCCGTACTGTCCGCCCCGCCGGGCCAGCGCCACAAGAAACGCGCCCTGCTGCTGGCCGGCGCCGCCGTCGTCATCGGCACCGCCATCGCTGCCGTTGCCGGCTGGCGCAACAGCGAACATTCCGTCAATGCCGACCGCCTGCGCATCGCCGACGTCACGCGCGGCACCCTGATCCGCGACGCCGCCGTGAACGGACGCGTGGTGGCCGCCATCAGCCCCACGCTGTATTCGACCACGGTGGCCACCGTCACGCTGAAAGCGAAGGCGGGCGACACCGTCAAAAAGGGCGATATCCTCGCCGTCCTGGAATCGCCCGACCTGTCGGACGCGCTGAAACGCGAGCAGTCGAGCGTGCAGCAGCTGGAAGCGGAAGTGGCGCGCCAGCAGATCCTGGCCAAGAAACAGAAACTGCTGGCCCGGCGCGAAGCGGATACGGCGGAAATCGAGCGCTTGTCCGCCCAGCGCACGCTGGAGCGCTATGAAAGCGTGGCGCAGGTGGGCATCATCGCCAAGATCGATTACCAGAAGGCCAAGGACGCCTTGAATTCCGCCGAGATCCGCAGCAAGCACGCTTCGCAGGCGGCGGGCCTGGAAGGCGAGGACGTGACCCTGGCGCTGAAGACCCGGGTCAACGAACTGGAACGCCAGCGCCTGAGCCGCGACAACGCGCAGCGCAGGGTCGACGAGCTGACCGTGCGTGCGCCCGTCAATGGCTTCATCGGCACGCTGTCGGTGGCCAACCGCAGCGTTGTGCAGGCCAACACGGCCCTGATGACCCTGGTCGACCTGTCGCAGCTGGAAGTGGAGCTGGAAGTGCCGGAAACGTATGTGGCCGACATCGGCCTGGGCATGAGCGCCGAGATCGAGACGGGCGCCATCAAGGCGACCGGCAAGCTGTCGGCGCTGTCGCCCGAAGTGGTCAAGAACCAAGTGCTGGCGCGCGTGCGCTTCAACGGCGAACAGCCGGCCGGCCTGCGCCAGAACCAGCGCGTCTCGGCACGCCTGCTGATCGACGAGCGGCCCAATGTGCTGATGCTGGCGCGCGGTTCCTTCGTCGAAGCCGAAGGCGGACGCTTTGCCTACGTGGTGCGCGATGGCGTGGCCGTCCGCACGCCCATCAAGCTGGGCGCCACCAGCATCTCTGCCGTCGAGATTCTCGGCGGCCTGAAACTGGGCGACAAGGTGGTGGTCGCCGGTACGGAAAATTTCGCGAACGCGGCCCGCGTCGCACTCAATTAATTTCAGTCAACAAGGAGGCTTCCCATGCTGCGCATGCAAAACCTGAGCAAGATCTACCGCACCCACATGATCGAAACGCACGCGCTGCGCGGCTTCGAGATCCACGTCCGCCAGGGCGAATTCGTCACCGTCACGGGACCGTCCGGCTCCGGCAAGACGAGCTTCCTGAACATCGCCGGCCTGCTCGAGGAATTTACGGATGGCGAATACATACTCGACGGTGTCAACGTCAGGGGCATGGACGACAATGCCCGCTCGCGCCTGCGCAATGAAAAACTGGGCTTCATCTTCCAGGGTTTCAACCTGATTCCCGACCTGTCGCTGTTCGACAATGTCGACGTGCCGCTGCGCTACCGGGGTTTCAACCGCGCCGAACGCAAGGAGCGCATCGAGGAGGCGCTGGCCAAGGTGGGCCTGGCGTCGCGCATGAAGCACTATCCGGCCGAATTGTCGGGCGGCCAGCAGCAGCGCGTGGCCATCGCGCGCGCACTGGCCGGCTCGCCGAAACTGCTGCTGGCCGATGAACCGACGGGCAACCTGGACACGCAGATGGCGCGCGGCGTGATGGAGCTGCTGGAAGAAATCAATGCGCAAGGCACCACCATCCTGATGGTCACGCACGATCCGGAACTGGCGCTGCGCAGCCAGCGCAATGTGCACATCATCGACGGCCAGGTGTCGGACCTGGTACAGCATGGCGCCACGCTGTCGCTCAAGCCGCAGCACGCGACCGCCTAGGAGCCGCCATGTTCCAATACTATTTCAAGCTGGGCCTGCGCAACCTGCGCCGCAATCCCGCCCTGACGGCGCTGATGGTGCTGACCCTGGCCGTCGGCGTGGCAGCCAGCGTGGCCACCGTCACCATCCTGCATGCGATGTCGGGCGATCCGCTGCCGCACAAGAGCGACCGCCTGTTCGTGCCGATGATCGATGTAGTTCCCTTGAAAGGCTATACGCCGGGCACCAAACCCAGCTTTGGCCAGTCACAGCTCGCCTATACCGATGCGAAGAACTTCATGGCCAGCAAGATGGGCATCCGCCGCAGTGTCATGTACGGCGTGGCCGGACCCGTGGAGCCGGCGCGCAGGGACCTCGGCGCCTTCCGGGCCCAGGGCCTGGCCCCCACGCGCGATTTCTTCGCCATGTTTGAAGTACCGTTCCTGTATGGCCAGCCATGGAGCGAGGCCGACGACGCCAGCGGCGCCGACGTCATCGTCCTGAGCCGCGCCCTGGCGGAAAAGCTGCTGGGCACAGTCAATCCCGTGGGCCAGCGCGTGACGGTGCTGGGACGCCCCTATCTGGTCAGCGGCGTGCTTGATCGCTGGGATCCCGTGCCGCGCGTGCACCGCATCATCGGCAGCAAGGGCGCCTTCGGCACGGAAGATGAATTCTTCATTCCGTTTGCCAGTGCCATCCGCCACGAAACGGGACATGACGGCGGCATGGCCTGCAGCGGCGTCGAGCGCAGCCCCGGTTACCAGGGTATCCTGGCATCGGACTGCACCTGGCTGCAATTCTGGTTTGAAATGGCCAGCGCCGGCGAACGCAGCGACTTGCAGGCTTATCTCGACAGCTATGCGGCCGAACAGCGCAAGCTGGGCCGCATGCCACGCCATGCGCCCAACATGCTGTACGACGTCAGGCAGTGGCTCGATTTCCTGAACGTGGTCGACAACGACAACAAGCTGGCTGCCTGGCTGGCCTTCGGCTTCCTGCTGCTCTGCCTGGTCAACACCATCGGCCTGCTGCTGGCCAAGTTCTCCGCGCGGGCGGCGGAAGTCGGCATCCGCCGCGCACTGGGCGCCACGCAGCGCGACATCTTCCGCCAGTTCCTGATCGAGACCGGCGTCATCGGCCTGGCCGGCGGCGTACTGGGCCTGTTGCTGGCCTATGCCGCCCTGGCCGTGGTGAGCGCGCAATCGAGGGAGCTGGGCACCGTGGCGCACCTGGATGTCCCGATGCTGCTGCTGACGTTTGCCGTTTCCGTACTGGCGGCCTTGCTCGCAGGGCTGTTGCCCACCTGGCGCGCCTGCCAGGTCACGCCGGCGATGCAGCTCAAATCCCAATGACACCCACCTTTTCACAATGAGGCCCCACATGGAAATCCGCCCCATCCTGTCGGCGCTGATGCGCAACAAGACCGGCGCCGTGCTCGTCGCCGTGCAAGTTGCCATCAGCCTGGCCATCCTGGCCAACGCCTTGTACATCGTCAACCTGCGGCAGGCCATCGCCGCCCGTCCCACCGGCGTAGCGGCCGAAAACGACATCTTCTATGTCAAAATCCAGAGCATGGACAAAGGCAGCCCGCAGCGCCAGATAGCCGAACAGAAGCGCCAGGCCGCGATACTGCGCGCCCTGCCGGGCGTGGTCTCCGTGGCGCAAACCACGCAGGCCGTGCTGTCGCGTTCCGGCAGCAGCACCAACGTCGCGGCCAAACGCGGACAGGCCGAGGCCAGCGCCAGCACCTCGATGTACGTCACGCCCGATTCGCTGGTCAGGACATATGGCCTGAAGCTGGTGGAAGGGCGCGATTTCCATCCCGACGAGGTCCCGGAAATCAATGAAGACGTCGATGAAACCTTCCCCAAGGTGGTGATCGTGACGCGCGCCGCGGCGCAAAAAATCTGGCCAGGCGAAACCAGCTTTGTCGGCAAACCCCTGTTCAATGGCACCGGCGACAACGATGACGAGATGCGCGTGATCGGCGTGGTGGAACGGCTGCAGACGCAGGTCGGCCAGGTCAGCGCCCAAGGCGAGTATTCGATCATCCTGCCGGCGCGCCTGACGGGCGGGCGCGATTCGCTGCTATTTGCCGTGCGGGCAGAACCAGGCCAGCGCAACCGCCTGATGAAGGAGGCGGAACAAGCCATCCGCACGTCCAGCACCGAGCGCCTGCTGGTGCGCACGGATACCCTGGAGCAGCACCGCAAGACACGTTATCTGGCCGACCAGGGCTTGTCCTGGATGCTCATCGCCGTCAGCACCCTGCTGCTGCTGGTGACGGCCAGCGGCATCGTCGGCATCGCCAGCCTGTGGGTCTCGCAGCGGCGCAAGCAGATCGGCGTGCGGCGCGCGCTCGGTGCCCGCCGCATCGACATCCTGCGCTACTTCCTGACGGAGAATTTCATGATCACCAGCGTCGGCGTGGCGGCTGGCGTGGTGCTGGCGCTGGGCCTGAATCAGCTGCTGGTCAGCCAGCTGGAAATGGCGCGCCTGCCGCCCGGCTACCTGCTGGCCGGCGCACTGGTATTCTGGCTGCTGGGCGTGGGCGCCGTGTATGGTCCAGCCTGGCGCGCTGCCAGTATTTCGCCGGCCACGGCCACACGCAGTACCTGAGCCTGCACCTGAGTGATATGCTGCGCGCATGCCTACCGTACTGATTATTGACGACAATGCCGCCGTGGCCATCGCGCTGGACGTGCTGTTCTCCCTGCACGAGATCGACGCCGTGCGCGCCGCCTCGCCCGAGGAAGGCCTGCAGCTGCTCGAGCGCCACGCCATCGACCTGGTGGTGCAGGACATGAACTTCACGGCCGACACCACTTCGGGAGAGGAAGGCAGCGCGCTGTTCCACGCGATCCGCGCGCGCTACCCGGATCTGCCCGTGATCCTGCTGACGGCATGGACACAGCTCGACGCGGCCGTCGACCTGATCAAGTCCGGCGCGGCCGACTACCTGGCCAAGCCATGGGATGACCGGCGCCTGATCGCTTCCGTGCAGAACCTGCTGGAACTGGGACAGGCCAGCCGCGCGCTGCGCCAGCGCGTGGTGGCCGAGCAGCGCCAGCGCCACGCGCTGGAAAAAGACTTCGACTTGCGCGGCATGGTGTGGCAAGACCCGGCCACGGAAAGAGTCGTGCACCTGGCGTGCCAGGTGGCGCGGGCTGACGTGCCCGTGCTCATTTCGGGGCCGAACGGCAGCGGCAAGGAACGCATCGCCGCCATCGTGCAAGCCAATTCCCACGTCGCCAGCGGCCCCTTCGTCGTGCTCAATTGCGGCGCCGTGCCGGTCGAGCTGATCGAGGCGGAACTGTTCGGTGCCGAGGCGGGCGCCTACACGGGCATCACGCGCGCGCGCGACGGCAAGTTCGACGCGGCCGACGGCGGCACCTTGTTCCTCGACGAGATCGGCAACCTGCCGCTGGCCGGGCAAATGAAACTGCTGCGCGTACTGGAAACGGGACGCTTCGAGCGCCTCGGCTCGAACCGCGAGCGGCAAGTGAAAGTGCGCGTCATCAGCGCCAGCAACGCCGACCTGCCTGGGATGATCAAGGCCGGCACGTTTCGCGAAGACCTGTTCTACCGCCTGAACGTGATCGAACTGCGCCTGCCGCCGCTGGCCCAGCGCCCGCTCGACATCCTGGTGCTGGCACAGCATTTCCTGGGCAGCGAAAAAACCCTGGACGCGCAAGCGCAGGCCACCCTGCTGGCGCACGGCTGGCCCGGCAACGTGCGCGAACTGAAAAACGTCATGCAGCGCGCCAGCCTGCTGACGGTCGGTCCCGTGATCCGCGCACAGGAAACGGGCTTGCCGCTGGCGGGTGTGCCATCGCTGCGCGCGCCGCAGGATGGCGCCGCGACGGAGCCGGACCGCGACAGCGTCACCGCGGCGCTCGCGCGCGCGCACGGCGTGGTAGCGCAGGCGGCACAGGAACTGGGGCTGTCGCGCCAGGCGCTGTACCGGCGCATGGAACGCCTGGGCATCGCGCGCGGCTGATGGCCTACCGTCCCATGCGCCTTTCCCTGCTCACGCGCTGGACGGCGCTGATCGTCACCCTGCTGGTGCTGGGCATCGTCATCGCCCTGCTGCTCGCGCATTTTTTACCCGGCCAGCCGCTGCTGGTGCTGGCGGGTACCCTGCTGTGCGTGCTGCCGGTGGCCGTGATTACCATCCGCGCGCAGCTGCAAGCGATGCTGTCGCTGTTTCGCGCCTTGAGCGGCACCGTCGCCAGCTACCAGGACGGCGACTTCGGCTTCAGCCTGCGCTGGCCGCAGAACGACGAACTGGCCGACCTGGTGGCGGCCCACAATGCGCTGGGCGACGTGCTGCGCAAGCAGCGCCTGGACCTGGTGCAGCGCGAACTGCTGCTCGACACCATGGTGCAAAACACGCCGGTGGCCATGCTGCTGGTGGCCGAGGGCAGCGCTATCGTCTACGCCAACCTGGCCGCGCGCCAGCTGCTGCACCACGGCCGCCGGCTCGAGGGGCATCACCTGGCCGACATCGTGCAACAGGCGGCGCCGGCCCTGGCCGAAGCGCTGGCGCGCCGCAACGACGGCTTGTTTACCAGCGGCGAAGGGGAGCAGGAAGAGGTATATCACCTGGCGCGGCGCAGCTTCAGCCTGAACGGGCGCAAGCACGAACTGCTGCTGTTGCGCCAGCTGACCCTGGAACTGCGGCGCCAGGAAGTGCAGACCTGGAAAAAAGTCATCCGCGTCATCAGCCATGAACTGAACAACTCGCTGGCGCCGCTGGCCTCGCTGGCCCATTCCGGCGCCGAGCTGGTGCGCCGCGGCCAGACGGAGCGCCTGCCGCAAATCCTTGCCACCATCGAGGAGCGCACGCGCCACCTGGAAACCTTCATCCTCGGCTATGCGCGCTTTGCCAAGCTGCCCGCGCCACGCCTGGCGCCGTGCGAGTGGCAGCCCTTTCTCGACAGCCTGGCCTCGCAGGCGGCTTTCGCGCTCGACTGCGTACCGCCCGCACAGGCGGCCGTGTTCGATGCGGCGCAAATGCAGCAGGCACTGCTGAACCTGCTCAAGAATGCGCTGGAATCCGGTTCGCGGCAAGAGCATATCGGCCTGCACGTCAGCCAGGCGCAAGGGCAGCTGCGCATCGAAGTGCGAGACCGCGGCCCGGGCATGAGCGGCGCCGTGCTGGAAAACGCGCTGGTACCGTTTTATTCCACCAAGCGCAGCGGCACGGGACTTGGCCTGGCGCTGGCGCGCGAAATCGCCGAAGCCCATGGCGGGCGCATCACCCTGGCCAACCGCGAAGGTGGCGGCCTGGCGGTGACATTGATTCTGCCCTTGCTGGACAGAAATTAGTTACTGGCGTAACGATTTTTTCATCACACGATGCGCAATTATTTTTCGGTACAATATTGATAATTATAGTTTTTAATATTGCAACTTCATGAGCGCCATGCCCGTGTGTTAGAAATAAGCTATTTAAGTTTGCATAATGATATAAAAATAGCTCATTGACAATGAAATGTCCTGGCGATAATTTATCTGAGCGGCACGGTTTTTTTTGAAACATTAATCGTTTTTTCGCGGGGATAAATATGAAACTGAAATCACTCATCGCAGCAGCGGTACTGGGCGCTGCAACCATCAGTAGCGCATATGCTGCGTCGTACACCATCAACCTGACCAACACCACGGGCAACCTGTGGACGGGGGGCTTCAACGCCACTCCCACGCCGCTAGGCGCCTTTACCGATACGTTCACGTTCACTCCCGACGCGACTTTCGGTTCGACCGCGCAAGCCTTCCTTGCCAACCTGTCGGTCACGGGCAGCGACCCGGCTTCCATCAACTTCACCAGCGCCAATCTGAACGGCATCTCCCTGACCGGTTTTGGCGGCCCCACCGTCTTCGGCTATGCCCAGGGCGAGGTGCTGGCGCCAACCACACTGCTGTTCAACGGTCCGATGGTCCTCACCGTCATGGGCAACAGCAACGGCGGCAGCTATGGCGGCACCTTCAACCTGAACCTGGCGCCCGTTCCTGAACCGGAAACGTATGGCATGCTGCTGGCCGGCCTGGGCATACTGGGCTTCCTGGCACGACGCCGCAAGCAATCTTGAGCGCACCACCCAAAAGACGCTGCGGCGTCTTTTTTTCACCCGGCTGCTAAACTGGCGCCATGACGACCGACTTTACCTCCACCAGCCATACCGCTTTCAGCCACCCGGGCCACCCGCCTGCCACCACCACCGAACACCGCGGCATCCGCTACCTGCACCTGGGTACCAAGTGGGTGCAGGGCGCCATGCGCCTGGACAAGCCAGATGCCATCGAGCTCGAATACGTGCAGATGATGATGATGTGGATGCTGTTCAAGACGCAGCCCAAACGCATCGTACAGCTGGGACTGGGCAGCGCCGCGCTGACCAAATTCAGCTACCGCCGCTTCCCCGACGCCACGGTCACGGCCATTGAACTCAATCCGAACGTGATCGCCATCTGCGGCGCCCAGTTCGCGCTGCCGCCGAACGACGCGCGCCTCGATGTGCGTGAAATGAATGCGCTCGACTTTGTGCTCGATCCTGCCAACCACGGCACGGTCGACGCGCTGCAAGTGGACCTGTACGACGAAGACGCGCGCGGTCCCGTGCTCGACACGCCAGAGTTCTACCAGGCTTGCCACGACTGCCTGGCGGACGACGGCATCATGTGCACGAATGTCTTCGGCGACTTCCCCAACTACGACAAGAATCTACAGGCGATGGAACTGGTTTTCGACGCCGTCGTCTGGGTGCCGGAAATGGAAGATGAAAACATCGTCGTGCTGGCCTTCAAAAAATCGCCATCGCTCGACTTCAGCGATTTATACGAACGCGCCGCCACCATCAGGAAGCAGTTCAACCTGCCCGCCAAGAACTGGGTCAATGGCTTGAAGCAGTGGATGCAGGACCAGCAGTAAGCCATGCGATCTCATTCCAGGACAGGCTGCCAGTTTCCTGCGGCGCGATAAAACCCCAGGCTCTTGCCGCCGTTGAAGCGCGCGGCTTTCATCAGGCCAGCGAGCTCGCTGGAGATCAACAGGTCGCCTGATTGCGCATCCCTGGCGATCTGCCTGGGCGCCAGTTCCTCGTCGCGCAAAAACGTCCGCGTGAAGTAGATGACGTTGCCCTTGTCATCTTTTTCCGCGATTGAACGTTCGAGGTCCACCGTCTGTACGTCTTGCGTCGCATTCAAGATGTAAAACGGCTGCTCCACAGGTTCACCGCCCGCCATGATGCAGGCGGGAGCGAGCAATTCCACGTCCTGGCCGGCGGCGCCGGCAAGGAACCCGGCCAGGCGGGCCGAGACCAGCGGCACGTCCCCCAGCAGCCACAGACAGTCATGTTTCAGGAGCCTTTCCCGGGTGCAGACGAAATGCACGGGGGGCCTGTCCATACCGAACGGATACGGAGCCCCCTGCAGCAGCGCCAGATAGTCGAAGTTCGATCCAGCCGTCTCATAGGATCCACCTTCCTTGTCGTAGGAGCCGATCAGTTTGTCATGGTAATCAACCGGGGCTTTCCAGCTCAGTATCATGGGTAGTCCTCTTCCTCGTCCTGGCAAAGGCCTATTGTGACCGCTTCGCCTGCCCAGCCGCGCCAGCTTGCGCAAGCAGCGCGCCCAGGCGGCGTGCCAGGCCGTCCATGTTCTCGGCCGGCACCTGCGCATAACCGAGCAGGAAGCCGTTCCAGCCCATCCCTTCTCCCGTGCCATGCGCGGACAGGGCCAGCGCCACGATGCCGTCCTGCGCGGCGCTCCGGCTCAGCGCCAGGTCATCCCATTCCGTTTCATGAAAACGCAGCGCCAGGTGCATGCCGGCCGTGCCGCCATGGATGGCCGCGCCGCCACACGCATGGCGCTGCAAGGCCTCGCTCAAGGCGTCGCGGCGCTGGCGGTACAGGCGGCGCATGCGGCGCACGTGGCGCGCAAACAGGCCGCTGCGCAGGAAGTCGGCCAGCGCCAGCTGTTCGGCTACCCGTCCGCGCGCGGCGCCCTGCGCCTGCATCTGCGCGAAGGCGCCGGCCAGCGCGGACGGCACGACGATAAAGGCGATGCGCAAGGCGGGAAACATGGTCTTGCTGAAGGTGCCCAGGTACACGACGGGCGCGTCGGCCACCAGTCCCTGCATGGCGGCCAGGGGCGGGCCGCCATGGCGAAATTCGCTGTCGTAATCGTCTTCGATGATCAAGGCGCCGGCCGCGCGCGCGCGTTCGAGCAGCGCCATGCGGCGCGCGGGACTGAGCACGCTGCCCGTCGGATACTGGTGCGACGGCGTGGTGTAGATCAGGCGCGGCGGCGTCTCGCGCCAGTCGTCATCCGTCGGCGCGATGCCATCCATGTCAACGGCGATGCCCGTCACCTGCAAGCCGGCGCCGCGGCCCGCAGCCAGCGCGCCGCCATAGCCGGGATGCTCGATCCACAAGGTATCGCCCTGGTCGGCAAAGGCGCGCAGGCAGACATCGAGGCTGCTCTGCGTGCCGTCCGTAATGAACACCTGGCCCGCATCGCAGACGACGCCGCGCGCGGCGCGCAAATGCTCGGCGATGGCCATGCGCAGCTGCGGCTCGCCGGCAGGGTCGCCGTAATTGAGCTGGCGCGGCGTCAGCGCGCGCCATGCGCGGTCCAGCATCCGCCGCCACTGCGCCAGCGGGAATTCATCGAGCGCCGGCACGCCAGGCGCGAACGCGCCCATGGCGTCGGCGGGAAACACCAGCGCCGCATTCACATCCTGTCCCGCCACGCCGCGCAAATGCCGGGCGCGGCGCGACAAGCCATCCTTGCTGCCGGCCGCCGGCACGGATTCCGGCATGCCGGCGCTGCCGGCGACGACAGTGCCGCGACGGTCCGGCAAGACAAACCCTTCGCTGGCCAATTGCTCGTAGGCGTACAGCACGGTATTGCGCGCCAGTCCCAGTTCGGCGGCCAGCACGCGCGTGGCGGCCAGCCGCGTGCCGGGCGCCAGCTGCCCGTTGCGGATCGCCGCGCGCAGGCATTCATGCAGCAGGCGCTGGCGCGGCCAGCCCCGCTCGCGGTGCGTGCGCTCGAATGCATCAAGCAGTAAAGCAAAATCCATGCGCCTCCTTGGTGGCTCCAAATTATTTGTCGGTTCTGGATCTTTTTTCAGGGCCAGATGCCGATTATAGTGCGGCCTGCTTCTTCAACCAACCGGACTTCCGCCATGACCGCTACCGCCCTGCCTCCCAGCCCCCGTACCCGCGTGCGCCGCGTCGCCGAACTGGCCAGCTACGAGCAAGCCACCCTGTACGCCATCGTCGATGCCGCCTACCTGTGCCATATCGCCTTCCGCGACGACACGGGCAGCCATTGCATCCCGACCGCCTGCTGGCGCATCGGCGGCTACCTGTACATCCATGGCTCGAACGGCAGCCGCATGCTCAAGCAGCTCTTGCACGATACCGATGTGTGCGTGGCGGTGAGCCATCTCGACGGCCTGGTGCTGGCGCGCTCCGCCTTCAATCACACGATGAACTACCGCTCGGCGATGGTGTACGGGCAGTTTGAAAAAGTAAGCGATATCGGCCAGCAGCATGCGGCCATGGATGCGCTGATGGAAAAGCTGGCGCCGGGACGCCTGGCGCAGGTGCGCGGCGGCAGCGCCAAGGAATACGCGGCCACCACCGTGCTGCGCATCGCGCTCGACGAATGCGCCGTCAAGCAGCGCAAGGGCGGCCCGCTCGACGACGCGGGCGACATGGCGCATGCCGTCTGGACGGGCGAACTGCCGTTTACGCACGGGCGGGGCACGGCCATCGCCGATGCGCTCAACACCAGCGAAATGCCCGCATATGCCGCCGCATGGGGGACGGAATCCGCTTGACCGGCCAGCGTGCTTGCCCGATGATCGGCGTTGATGGCGATCGCCACCAATTGAGCAACCGATCCAATCACGCATGGAGCATATGATGATGAAGCGAGTATCCCTGGCCGCGGCCTTGACGGTCATGCTGGCCTGTGGCGGCAGCGGTGCGGCACTGGCCGCCGATGCGGGCGACGCGGCCCTGAAGGCGGCCATCGCCGGCAGTGCGCGCACGCCGGCCAACGCGCTGCGCGACAGCGCCCGCCATCCGTATGAAACGCTGGCGTTCTTCGGCATCAAGCCGACCATGACGGTGGTGGAACTGGCGCCCGGCGGCGGCTGGTACACGGAGATCCTGGCGCCCTACCTGCGCGACAACGGCAAGCTGATCGCCGCCGGCAACGACCCGCAGTCAAGCAGCGAAGGCGCCCGCCGCGGCGCGGCGCGCTTCCAGCAAAAGCTCGACGCCAACCCGGCGGCTTTCGGCAAGGTGGAAATCGGCGCCTTCGCGCCCCCCACCACCTACCGCATCGCGCCCAAGGGCACGGCCGACATGGTGCTCACCTTCCGCAATATCCACAACTGGATACCCATCGGCGAAGCCGGCATGCAGACCTTGTTCAAGGAAGTGTACGACAGCCTGAAACCGGGCGGCGTGTTCGGCGTCGTCGAGCACCGCCTGCCGGCCAACAAGGCGCAGGATGCCACGGCCAGCAGCGGCTACATGCACGAAGCGTATGTGATCAAGCTGGCCGAAGGCGCAGGTTTCAAACTGGCGGCCAAGTCGGACATCAACGCCAATCCGAAAGACCATGCCGACCACCAGGGCGGCGTGTGGGCGCTGCCGCCGACCTATGCCAACAAGGATGTGGACCGGGCCAAATACACGGCCATCGGCGAGAGCGACCGCATGACCCTGAAATTCGTCAAACCCTGAGTCACTGACAAGACGATGGCGGCGCGCCGCCATCGTCCTGTGCGCGCAGCGCGCCTTACAGGTAAATGCCGTAAACGCCACACAGGCGCTTGACCAGGGAGCAGGAGCTGGCATCGCCATCCGTCACGCACGCGGTATAGGCTTCCTCGCAGGTTTCACGGGTTGGCAGGGCATATGCGGAAGAACTGATGGCGCCGGCAAAACCGACGGCGGCGCAAAAGACAAATACGGCTTTTTTCACATTGATCATTTTTATCCCGTTCCCAAAGAGTTGAGTTGTTATATAAAACCACTGGAAGACAAAGACGCCAGCCGCCAGAAACTGCCTGTCGAGAGACGAATTTCATGGCGCACGGAAATAGTAACACCTTGAAAAGTTAATAAATACGCAAACAATAAAACAAGATAACGTTTCTTTTTCATCCCATTTCATGGAATAAAAACTGGCCCGCCGCCCTCCCGCCGTGCATTTGCATGGAAACAGGCGAAAAAAACCGCAGCACAGGCTGCGGTTCTTGTATCGATACCCTATTTCTTTGCTTCCTTCGGCTTTACCGGCACCAGGCTCAGATCCTGGAAGTCGTAGCTGAAATCCGTCTCGGCCGACACCGGCGCCATCTTTACCCGGTCGATGCTGCCATCGGGATTGAGCGAGAACGTCACGTAGGCATCGGCGTTGAAATTGCGCTCCTTCCAGCGCACGATGAAGGTGTCGTGCTGCCAGTGTTCCAGCTCGCCCGTCAGGTCCGGCGTGCGCGTAAAGCTGAGGATGTGCTTCTTGCCTTCCGTACGGATAGTGACCTTGCCATACCAGGCATCCTCATACTCGCCGTCATACGCCGCCAGCGGCAGCGATGGCTGCGATCTGGCCGCGCGCGCGCTCGACGCCTTGCCCTGCTTTTTCACTTCCTCGGCATGCTGGTCCTGCTCCACCTTGGCCACCAGCGCCAGCCAGTCCGACGGCACCGCCTGCAGGTAATGGTCGAGGATGCGCCATTGCAGCGCCGTCATGGAACCGCCATTTTCCGCATTGGTCAGAATGGCCACGCCCAGCTTTGCTTCCGGCACCATCACCACGCGCGAATAAAATCCTTGCAGCGCGCCGCCGTGCATGGCCACTTTCATGCCCTTGTAGTCGCGCAGCTGGAAGCCCAGTCCATACGCGCTGAAATTCGGTTTCGTTGCGGCCAGCGCCGGCTTCGGCTCGGAAATCTTGATCGGCGTTTGCGCCGTCCACATCTCGCGGCCCTGCTTTTCACTGAACAGGCGCGCGTCCTTGCCATCCTTGTCCTTCACGCCGGCGATCTTGCCGCCGTCGAGCAGCACCATCATCCACTTGGCGATATCTTCCGCATTCGTGTTGATGCCGACGGCACCCACGGCATTCGGCACGGGCATGGACTTGACGGCGGCGATCTTGCCGTCGATCTTGCTGTGCGCACTGGCGACGTCGGACTTGCCCGCGTTTTCAAGCAGGCTGGTGGTGGTGCCCGTCATGCCCAGCGGCGCCAGGATGCGTTCATGCATGGCCTCGCCCCAGCTTTTCCCCGCCTTGTCGGCAATGATCTTGCCGGCCACGATATACAGCAGGTTATCGTAGGCATAGCTGTTGCGAAAACTCGTGGCCGGACGGATGTAGCGCAGCTTCTCGATGATTTCGTCGGTGCTGAACGTGGTGGTCGGCCACCACAGCAAGTCGCCCGCGCCCAGGCCCAGGCCACTGCGGTGCGTGAGCAGGTCGCGGATGGTCATGGCACCCGTCACGTAGGAATCGTGCATCTGGAAACCGGGCAAATGCTTGGTGACGGGATCGTCCCAGGCCAGCTTGCCCTCGTCGACCAGCATGGCCAGCGCGGCGGCCGTGAAGCCTTTCGAGTTCGATGCCACTTCGAACAGGGTCTGCGCATCGACAGCGGCCGGTTCACCCAGCTTGCGTACGCCAAAGCCCCTGGCGGTGACGACCTTGCCATCCTTGACGATGGCGATCGCCATGCCGGGCACGTCGAACACTTTCAGGGCGGTGGCAACGTCGCGCTCAAGATCGAAGGCGGGCGCGGGCGCCGGCGCAGCGGCAACAACGGGTGCGGCGTCCAAAGCCAGCGCCGGCACGGCGATGCTGGCAAACGCCAGCACGATGGCGGCGGCAAGACGGTTCATGGTATGCATGGTCAGGATGTCCAAAGAAGGTTCAATGCGCTTGCGCGGCCATCAATTTATCGACGCTCTCCTGCGTCACCGGGTGGTAGCGTTCACGCGCCTTCGCATACACGTCCTTGGCCCAGGCATGGCCTTGCGGCGTCTTCATCAAGGCGCTGTACAGGGGCACGACGAACTTCTGGCGGCCCACGCTCATCAGGAATGCCTGCAAGGGTTGGCGCACATCGTAGCCGGCGTTCACGGAGGCCAGATAAAAGCGGTAAGCGACTTCATTGTTGCCGCTCTTGCCCACGCCGTAGGCCTGGTCCAGCTCACGCAATTGCGCTGCGCTGGCCTTGTTGTTGATATCGTTCAGGAAGTGCATCGATTCGATGGCGATCCACTTGTCCATGCCCAGGTCCTTGGTCGCCAGCTCGCCTTTCAGCCAGGCGTCGCGGTGCTGGTCGAGCAGTGCCAGGCGCGGCGAGACGACGCGCTGCGCGCTGGCCGGCACGCCCGTGCCATACAGCCATTCATCGAGTTCCGCTTCCGGCATCACGTCCGGATGCTGCGCCAGCAGGTTCTTGCGCAGGTAGGCGATGAACTGCTCCGTCGTCACGCTCTGGAACGCGTGCTGGTCGAACCAGCCGCGCAGGAAGGGGTCGAATACGGCGCGGCCGGCACGGCGCTCCATGGTGGCCAGGAACCAGGCGCCTTTCGGGTAGATGATGCCATCGTCCGTGTAGGTTTCAGCGGGATTGGCGTCCGCATCGCGCGTGATCAAGGCCGTTTTTGCTGCCGGCAATTCGCGGATCGAGGCGGCCAGTTCTTCCTGGTCCACCTGCACGCCCATCTGCGCCACTTCGCTGCCATACAGCTGCTCGACGATGCGCGTGGTGACATAGGTGGTGAAGCCTTCGTTGAGCCACATGTGCTTCCACGACGCATTGGTGACCAGGTTGCCCGACCACGAGTGGGCCAGTTCATGCGCGATCAGGTCGACCAGGCTGCGGTCGCCCGCGATCATGGTCGGCGTGAGGAAGGTCAGGCGCGGGTTTTCCATGCCGCCGTAGGGAAACGATGGCGGCAGCACGATCATGTCGTAGCGGCCCCAGCCATACGGACCGTACAGCGCTTCGGCTGCCTGGATCATCTTTTCCGTGTCGGCCAGCTCGTATTCGGCCGCCTTGATGCGCGGCGGCTCGGCATACACGGCGGAGCGGGGACCGAGCTTGCGCACTTCCAGTTCGCCGATGGCGATGGCCAGCAGGTACGAGGGGATCGGCTGCGGCATCCTGAATTTCCAGCCGCCCTTGCCCGTCGCCTTTTCGTCATTCTCGGCGCTCATCACGACGCGCATGCCCGCTGGCGCCTCGATGCGCGCGCTGTACGTAAAGCGCACGGCCGGCGTATCCTGCGACGGCACCCACGAGCGGGCGTTGATGCTTTGCGACTGGCTGAACATGAAAGGCAGCTTGCCCGACATGGTTTGCTGCGGCGTGAGCCACTGCAGCGCGATGGCGTTCGGCGCCGTGTGATAGTAGACGCGCACCTTGCCCGGCTGGCCCGTGGTGGTGATGCGCAGCGCCTGGCCTTTTTCCGGATCGGCCTTGTCCAGCTGGTACGGCGCCATCTGCCATGCGCCGCGCTTGTCCTGTACCTGCACTTTCGCGATCGACAAATCGCGCGTATCGAGCACCAGGGTACGCGCCGCCGGATCGATCCAGTTCAAGGACAGCTCCGCATAGCCGGACAGGGTCTTTTGCTTGAAGTCCGCTTTCAGGTCCAGCTGCAGGTCGCGCGTGCGCACCTGGTCGTAGCGCGCGTAGCTGAGGGGGTCGGCGTGCGCGGCCAGGGTTACCTGGCAAAGTAGCGCACAGCCCAGCGCGCGCAGGAAGGTCAAAGTTTGCATGGTCGTCTTTTGAATGATTTGCGAAAGCCCCGGTCCGTGTGCGCCGGGGCGTCGCGCAGAATAGCAC
The DNA here is from genome assembly GCF_002735655.1 of Janthinobacterium sp. BJB446. Taxonomy (NCBI): domain Bacteria; kingdom Pseudomonadati; phylum Pseudomonadota; class Betaproteobacteria; order Burkholderiales; family Oxalobacteraceae; genus Janthinobacterium; species Janthinobacterium sp. BJB446. The sequence goes on from NZ_PDZK01000010.1 coordinate 24,478, forward strand.
TTCCGGCGCAGGCCGGCAGAAAAAAGCGCCGGACTGGCCGGCGCCGTTTCCCTATTTCGTCTCGGCCTTGGCTTCCGGCTTGGCCTCGGGTGCCTTCAGCGGCGCATTAAAATCCTTCATCAGGTTGTTCTTGTCGCGGTCCTGCTTGAACAGTTCGAGGCGCGACGGCGTGATTTTTCTCGGCCACGCATTATTGCTGGTGTCGATATCGGCCGTCTCCCAGTACGGGTCCTGCACCAGTCCCACCATCGGCTCGTCCGTGACGATGACCTTGCTGATCTTGTGCGGCGCATAGCGCCACACTTCGGCAGGCACGCGTTCGATGATCTTCTTGCCGCTCTTCAGTTCGATCTCCAGTATCAGCGGCATCACCAGGCCGCCGAGATTCGAAAAGTCGACCAGGTACAGATGCTTGCCCATGTTGCGCTGTTCCAGCAGCTGTCTCTCCCACGGCTCCAGCGCTTCCTGCTCTTCCGCATAGCTGTTGCGGTCCTTGTTGGTGACCGTGAATTCATCGTGCCGGTTATAGAAATCCTTCAGCGCGGGATCGACATCGACCTTCTTCGGCAGCGCCTTGTTGCGCTGGTCCGAGATCGAGATGGGCTGCGCGGCCTTCTGCGCCTTCTTCCACGCTTTCTCGACTTCCGGATTCTTCGTGCTCACGCCATATTCGCTGATGCCGTCGATGCTGATGTCAACCGCGTCCGTGGTATAGAACCAGCCGCGCCAGAACCAGTCCAGGTCCGTGCCGGAAGCGTCTTCCATGGTGCGGAAAAAGTCGGCGGGAGTCGGGCGCTTGAACTTCCAGCGCAAGGCGTACTGCTTGAAGGCGAAGTCGAACAATTCGCGCCCCAGTATGGTCTCGCGCAGGATGTTGAGTGCCGTGGCCGGCTTGTCGTAGGCATTCGCCGTGAACTGCAGCAAGGACTCGGAATTGGTCATGATGGGCACCTGGTTCTGGCTGCGCATGTAGTCGACGATCTTGCGCGGCTCGCCATTCCAGGAGGGGAAATGCTCTTCCCACGCCTGCTCGGCCAGGTACTGCAGGAAGGAATTGAGGCCCTCGTCCATCCACGTCCACTGGCGCTCGTCCGAGTTGACGATCATGGGAAAATAATTGTGGCCTACCTCGTGGATGATCACGCCGATCAGGTCATATTTGGCCGTCTTCGAATACGTGAGTTCTCCCGTCTTCTTGTCCTTCACGGGGCGTCCGCCATTGAACGCAATCATCGGGTACTCCATGCCGCCGACGGCGCCATTGACGGAGATCGCGTTCGGATACGGATAGTCGAAGCTGTACTTGTTGTACTGCTCGATCGCGTGCACGACGGCGCGCGTGCTGTACTGCTGCCACAGCGGATTGCCCTCGTTAGGATAGTAGGACATGGCCATCACGCGCTTGCCGCCGCTGTCCAGTCCCTGCGCATCCCAGATGAACTTGCGGCTCGAGGCCCACGCCACGTCGCGCACATTGGCCGCCTTGAAGTGCCAGGTTTTCATGCCCACCGCTTTACTCTTTTCCGCCACCAGCGCCTCGGCGGGCGTGATCACCAGCAGCGGCGTATTGCTGTTCTTCGCCCGCGCCAGGCGTTCGCGCTGCGCCGCGCTCAACACGCTAGCAGGGTTTTGCAGTTCGCCCGTGGCGGCCACCACATGGTCGCCCGGCACCGTCAGGTACAACTCGTAATCGCCAAACTCCAAGGTGAATTCGCCGGAGCCGAGGAACTGCTTGTGCTGCCAGCCGACGGCGTCGTAATACGCAGCCATACGGGGGAACCATTGCGCGATCTGGAAAATCGCGTTCTTGTCGTCTTCAAAGTACTCATAGCCGGAGCGCTCGACCAGCACCTTCTGGTCATTGATCTGATACGACCAGTCGATGCTGAAAGTGACGCTCTGGCCAGGCGCCAGCGCCACCGGCAGATCGATGCGCAGCATGGTCTGGTTGACCACATGCGGCAGCGGCTTGCCGTTGGCCGCTTTCACGGCGGTGAGCTTGAAGCCGCCGTCGAATTCGCGGCCCGCATGGATGGCGCGCAAGTCCTCGAATTTCAGCGCTTCGTCCTCGCTGCCACTCAACCAGGCCTGGCGCGATGGCGCGCTCAATACGCGGCGCTGGTCGGCATCCTGGCGCAAGCCATTCTGCTCCAGCTGCAGCCACAAGTACGCAAGGCTGTCGGGCGAGCGGTTGTGGTAGGTGATCTGTTCGCTGGCCGTGATGGCGCGCCGTGCCTCATCGAGCGTGGCGCGGATCACGTAATCAGCGCGCTGCTGCCAGTAGGCGTGACCCGGCGCGCCGGACGCCGTGCGGTAGGCATTCGGCGTAGGCAGCAGTTCTTCCAGCTGGCGGAACTTGTCGTCGAAGGGCGCGGCGGCGCACAGGCCCGGCAAGGGAGCAAACAAGGTCACACATAAGGCAAGCAAGCGGACAAGGACCGGCATGGCGCATTCCATCTGGGAGTCGTGGGCACACTGCATTCTAAGTCGAGTCTGTTTGCAAATCGATCATTGTTGTCGAAGTCCCACACACCAGGCCGTGCCGTGCCCCGCCGGTACTGGCGCCGGCGCGGGCATTGGCGTATGATGCGCCTCGAACATTGGGGAGTAGTCGTCCCGCGGTCCTGCCGCGGGAACCTGTATCAACATGATTGGCCCGCAGGCCATGGTGCAGGTGGTTGCAGAACTTGACGAGACCATTGATCCAGGGCGGCCGCATGGGCCGGAGTCGCCCGTGGATCATTGGTTAATTCGTCCGGCCCGCGTACTCTTGCAATCTCATGGAAGCATTCCTCATCTCCACCGGCATCGTCGGTCTCGCTGAAATCGGCGACAAAACCCAACTCCTGGCCTTTTTGCTGGCCGCCAAATTCCGCAAGCCCCTGCCCATCGTGCTGGCGATCTTCGTCGCCACCATCGCCAATCACGCGTTTGCCGCCGCCGTCGGTACCTGGATCACCAGCATGCTGGGGCCCGATGTGCTGCGCTGGGTACTGGGCGTATCATTCCTCGCCATGGCCGCCTGGACCCTGATCCCCGACAAGCTCGATGAAGGCGAAACGAAGCTGGCCAGGTATGGCGTCTTCCTGACCACTCTGATCGCCTTCTTCATGGCGGAAATGGGAGACAAGACGCAGGTGGCGACCGTAGCGCTGGCGGCGCGCTATCACGACATTGTCTCTGTTGTGCTGGGCACCACCTTCGGCATGATGCTGGCCAACGTGCCGGCCGTCTACCTGGGCGACAGGATCGCCAATCGCGTCCCGCTGCGCCTCGTGCACGGCATCGCGGCGCTGGTCTTTGCCGTGCTGGGCGTAGCCACCCTGCTGGGTGCGGGCGCGGCACTAGGGTTCTGAGGCAGCTTTATATAATTTCTCATTTACAATATTCATGCTCATAATTACAATGTCGGCGACATGAGTACCGGCGCGCCCATCCCGAGCGGGCAGCGCGCCTTCTTGAGGAATGTATGCAGTTAAACAGAAAAGTGGCGGCGCTGTGCCTGGCCGCTTGCGCCAGCCAGCCTATCGCCGCCCTGGCGATACCCTTGAACTACCACCGCCAGACAGCAGCGCAGTCCGCGCCCGAAGTACGCACGCGCGACCTGCTGCTGTTCGGCGCCGGCTTGATCCTGCTGGCTGGCCGGCGCCGGCCCGAACACGACACCTGGACAATACTAGAGCAGCAGTAGCACCGCATACTCGCGGCCCTCGTCGCGCAAGGCAATGCTGTTGCCGCCCTGCGCGACGCCATCGAGCGACAATCCCGCAGGCCGCCCCTGCGCCTGCTCCACCGTGATGGCATAACTGCTGGCACCGAAGCGGTAATGCAGCTTGAAGCTGTCCCATTCGGCCGGCATGGTGGGCGCCATGCGCAGCACGTTCGCTTCACGCGTCAAGCCCAGCAGGGATTCGACGATCAGCCGGTACAGCCAGCCCGACGATCCCGTGTACCAGCTCCAGCCGCCGCGTCCCACGTGCGGCGCGACGGCATACACATCGGCCGTCACCACATACGGTTCCACCTTGTAGCGCGCCACCGCCTGTGCGTCCATGCCATGGCGCACGGGATTGATCATGCGCAGCAATTCCCACGCCTTTTCGCCGTCACCCAGGCGCGCAAACGCCATCGCCGTCCAGATGGCCGCATGCGTGTACTGGCCGCCGTTCTCGCGTACGCCCGGCACATAGCCGCGGATATAGCCGGGATTGAGGTCGGCTTTGTCGAACGGCGGATCGAGCAGCTGGATCACGCCGGAATCACGGCGCACCAGGCGCGCATCGACCTGGCGCATGGCGCCGGCGACCCGCTCCTTGTTGGCCGCGCCCGACAGCACGCCCCAGCTTTGCGAAATCGAATCGATCTGGCACTCCTCGTTCGTGTGCGAACCCAATGGCGTGCCGTCGTCGAAATACGCGCGCCGGTACCACTCGCCATCCCACGCATGTTCCTCGACGCTGGCCGCCAGTTTCACGGCTTCGTCGCGGCAGAACTGGGCAAACGCAGCATCGCCGCGCAGCACGGCCACCTCGGCAAAGCGCTGCAGCACTTCGTACAGGAAGAAGGCCAGCCACACGCTCTCGCCCTTGCCATGTTCACCCACCTTGTCCATGCCGTCGTTCCAGTCGCAGGAACCGATCAACGGCAAGCCGTGCACGCCCAGGCGCAAGCCATGGCGGATGGCGCGCACGCAGTGCTCGTACAGGTCGGCCGACTCGCCCGAACGCACGGGCAAGTCGTAATACGAATCCTCTTCCGGCTTGACGGCGCGGCCCTCGATGAAGGGCGCCACTTCCGACAGCACGTTGACGTCGCCCGTAGCGATCACATAGCGGCAGGCGGCCAGCGGCAGCCACAGGTAATCGTCGGAGCAATGCGTGCGCACGCCGCGGTCCGATGGCGGATGCCACCAGTGCTGCACGTCGCCTTCGACAAACTGGTGCGCCGCACACAGCAGCAAGTGATTGCGCAGCAGCTGCGGCGCCGTGTGGATCATCGCCATCGCATCTTGCAGCTGGTCGCGGAAACCATAGGCGCCGCCCGACTGGTAGTAGCCGCTGCGCGCCCACAGGCGGCAGGCGATGGTCTGGTACATCAGCCAGCCATTGGCGATCACGTCCAGCGATGGATCGGGCGTTTCGATGCGCACGGCGCCCAGAGTGCCTTCCCAGTGCGCGCGCACCGCGTCGAGCGCACTGCGGGCCGCATCCTTGCCCGCATGGCGCTGCACCATGGTGCTGGCGTCGGCATTGCGGCGCCCGCCCACGCCGAGCAGGAAGACGATTTCACGTTCCTGCCCCGGCTGCAATTCAAACGGTACCTGGATGGCCGCGCACGGATCCAGTCCCGTGCCCGCCTTGCCGGACAGGCGCACGCGGCGCAAGGCGGCCGGCTGCGCCAGGCTGCCATTGCGGCCGATGAATTCATTGCGGTCGCAAGTGATGGAGCGGATGCTGGCATCCGTATTGAAGAAGCCGACCCGGCCCGAAAACTCCGTATTGTAGTTATTGCGCGCAAACAGGGCGCCGCTGATCGTGTCGACCTCCGTGGCCACATGCATGCCGGACTTGGCGCGCAGGTCGGCCATCACCCATTCCACATAGCCCGTGACGGACAGGCGGCGCGGCACGCCGCTGTCGTTGCGCACCTTGATGACCGAATATTTGACGGCCGCATCGAGCGCCACATAGGTGCACAGTTCCGTGGCGATACCGCCCTCGCTGTGTTCAAACACGCTGTAGCCGAAGCCGTGGCGCGTGACGTAGTCGCCGCTGCCTCGCGCGGGCAGGGACGAGGGTGACCAGAACTGGCCCGTTTGCTCATCGCGCACATAGAACGCTTCGCCGGACAGGTCGGACACGGGGTCGTTCTGCCATGGCGTGAGGCGGAATTCATGCGCATTCTCGCTCCACGTATACGCCTGGCCGGCTTCGGACACCACCGTGCCGAATTGCGCATTGGCCAGCACGTTCGACCACGGCGCCGGCGTCTGCTTGCCCTCTCCCGTGGTAATCACGTATTCGCGGCCATCGGGCGTGAAGCCGCCGAGGCCATTTTCCAGGATCAGCTCGCGCGCCTGCGCCCGGTGCGGCACGCCGCCATGTTCGCGGGCCGGGTCCTGCAGCAGCGGCGGCATGCGCAGCACGGGGCTCGGCGGACGCTTGACCTGCTCGGCCAGAGTGCCGCGCAGATCGCTGATGATGGCGCGTGCCACCGATTGCAGCAAGATGCGGTCCTCGTTCGCGATCTGCTCGGCCAGGCGCACGAAGATGCCGCCCGGGCGGTCGATCGCCTGCGCGTCGATGCCCGAGGCGATCAAGCCCATGATCTGGTCGTGCAGCAGCTGGCGGTAGCCCGACTGCTCTTCATACCAGATCACCAGGTCGACGATCAGGCCTTTCAGGCGCCAGTAGGCATGCGCCTGCACCATCTGGCGCGCCAGTTCGATATTGGCCGCGTCGCGTATCTGCAGCAGCACGATGGGCAAGTCGCCGGAAATGGCATACGCCCACAGGCCCGACTGGCCACGCTGGTTCTTGATCAGGATGCTGGCCTCGGCGCGCAGGGCCGCATTCGGATAGATCACGGCATTGGCCAGGCGCGCATACAGCTGCGCGTCCGCTTCGCTGGCATTCAACTGGCGCAGCACCACCTGGCTGTGCGTCCAGGCCAGTTCGAACACGCGGTCGGCCAGGTGGCGGTCCTGGTATTTGTCGATCAGGTGCAGTGCCGCGTCGCGCTGCTCCACCATGCCGGTGACGCTGTCGACGGTGACGGCCTGGTCGGGTTCGAGCGTGATGACATAGCGGATGGCCACGATGGGATCGAGCACGGAGCCGTGGCCGCCACTGAGCGGGCCACTTTCCTGCAGCGCCTGCGGCAGCTGCACCGTATTGCCGCGGCCGATGAAACGCGCGCGGTCCGTCTCGAACGATACTTCGTAGCGCTCGATATCGTGCACCGTCATCACATGCAGCAGCCACGGCATCTGCTCTTCCTTGGAGCGGGGCCGGCGCGTACATAAAATCGCTTTTTCATGCGCGAGGATTTCCGTCTGTACGAATAGCTTGCTGAACGCGGGATGGGCCGCATCGGCCGCCGCCGGCGCCATCACCACTTCGGCAAAACTGGTGATCTCGATGCGCCGCTGGCGGTTCGAATTATTGCTGATGCGCGTGCGGCGGATTTCGATGTCGTCCTCGGGCGAGACGACGATTTCCGTGTACAGGTCGAGGCCATGGTCGGCACGGCGGAACTCCGCCCGCCCCTCGGAAAAGATCACTTCATATTTCTTCGGTTCGGCCAAGGTGGGCTGGTACATGGTGGACCAGACGGCACCGTCGTCGAGGTCGCGCAGGTAGCAGAAATTGCCCCAGTTATCGCGCGTGCTGTCTTCGCGCCAGCGCGTCACGGACAGGTCTTTCCAGCGGCTGTAGCTGCCGCCCGCATTACTCACCATGACGTGGTAGCGGCCATTCGACAGCAGCTGCGTTTCCGGCACGGCGCTGTTGGCTTGCGTGAGGATGCGCATCGGCATGGCTTGCTCGGGCGCGCCGCTGCGCAGCACCGCCAGTTCGGCCGTGTTCGAGTAGAACGCGCCGGCCTGCGGCGTGCGTTCCTGCAGCACCAGCAAGGCCGATTGCAGCAGCGGATCGGACTCGAAACGGCGCTGCATCGGACGGTCGTGCAGCAGGTAGCTGAGGGCCAGAAAGCCCATGCCCTGGTGGTGCACCATGAAGGAGCGGATGATGGCGCTGCCCTGCCCGCGCGGCAGGCGCGCCGTCGTGAAATCGATGGCTTCAAAGAAGCCGTAACGGCCCATGTAGCCGGCCGCCTGCATGCGCTGCAGGTTCTGGCAAGACGCTTCCGGCTGGACCATCAGGCCCATCATGCTGGCATATGGCGCCACCACCAGATCGTCGGCCAGGCCCCGTTTCAAACCCAGTCCCGGCACGCCGAAGGCGCGGTATTGATAGTTCAAACTGGCGTCGACCGTGTTGTAGCCGGATTCGGAAATCCCCCATGGCACGTCGCGCTGGCGGCCATAGTCGATCTGCGCCTCGATGACGGAGTGGTAGGTCTGGTCAAGCAGGGTATTCGGGTAGTTCGGCATCACCAGCAGCGGCATCAGGTACTCGAACATCGAGCCGCTCCACGACAGCAGCACGGGCTGGCCGGCCACCATGCACAGCTGGCGGCCCAGGGCGAACCAGTGCTCCTGCGGCAGCTGGCCCTGGGCGATGGCGATGAAGCTGGCCAGGCGCACTTCGGAAGCCAATAAATCGTAGTAGCTGGGGTCCAGGCGCCGCTCGCTGACGTTGTAGCCGATGGCCAGCAGTTTGGTCGATGGGTTGTACAGGAACGCGTACTCGATCTGCGCGAAGTCGCGCGCCTGGCCCGCCGCGTGGGCGATATCGCGCATGTGGCGGCCCGCCTGTTCGCGGCCCTGCGCCAGCAAGGCGGCCAGCTCCGAAGGCGTGCCTTCCGGCGTTTCCAGGTTGGCCAGTTCGCGCAGGGTCGGCACGCGCAGCCACGCCGGATCGACGCCCGCCTGCGCCGCCCATGGCGCCAGCTGCAGCAACTCGGCCAGCGCCGCGCGGCACTGGCGCGCCAGCGCACCGCTCCACATGGACAGCTCGCCATCCTCGCTTTGCAAGGTCAGCGACAGCAGCGCGTCGGCAGCGCCATTCGCGGCGGCGAGATAGGCATGCCATTCGGCCAGGCTGGCGGGCGCGGCCTGCGCCTGCAGCAGGCTCATGCTCTCGCGCATGGCCTTGCTCTCGCCTTCGGCGGCGATGAATTCCTGCAGCACCTGCGCCGTCGTGCGGATGCCCTGCACCACCTGCGCGCCGATGATCGGGGCGTCGTACAGTTCCACCAGTCCCGGCTGCAAGGTCAGCAGATGGCCGGCCAGGTTGCCGCTGTCGACCGTCGAGATGTACATCGGCTGCAGCGCCTTCAGGGTCTGCGTGTCGTACCAGTTATAGAAGTGGCCCTGGAAACGTTCCAGCTCACCCATGCTGTGCAGGGTGGCGCGGCTGCGCTCGATCAACTGGCCCAGGGTGAGGTAGCCGAAATCGTAGGCCGTCAAATTGGCCAGCAGCGCCAGGCCGATATTCGTCGGCGAGGTGCGGTGCGCCACCACCAGGTTCGGATGCTCCTGCATGTTATCGGGCGGCAGCCAGTGGTCGTCCGGCCCGACAAAGGTATCGAAATAGGCCCAGGTCTTGCGCGCCACGCCATGCAGGAAGCGTCCCTGTTCGGCCGACAGGCGCGCCACGGCACGCTCGATGGGGCGGCTGATCCACCAGGCGATGGCGGGTGCGGCCAGCCACAGCAGCAGCACCACGGCGGCGGCGGGCAAGGCCTCGGGACGCCAGTAGAGCAAGGCGCCGAAGGCGGCCAGCGCCAGCGCGGGCGAGCACCACATGGCGCGCCAGCTGTCGGCCTGCGAACCCGACGATACATGCAGATTCGACGCGCGCCAGTCGAGCAAGTGCTTGTGCGACACGCCCAGGCGCCACAGGGTGCGCACGATGGCGTCCAGGCTGATCCACGCTTCATACGGCAGGAAGACGAGGGTCAGCATGGCGTGCGAAAACTGCACGCCGCAGCGCCGCTCGAAGGCGGCCAGGTGCTGGCGCCAAAGGGTGTCGCGCGGTTTGCGCAGCAAATCGTACAGGGCTGAAAAGACGGGCGGCAGGAAGATGATGGCCAGCACGGCCGCGCTCCAGAATGCCACCTGCGGCAGGAAGCCCCACGCCAGCAGCAGCGACAAGGTGGTGGCCGGCGCCACGACGCTGCGGCGCAGGTTGTCGAACAGCTTCCAGCGCGACAGCATCGACAAAGGATTGCGTTCGCGCTTGCCGGCGCGGCCCGGCACCCGGCCCAGCAGCCAGCCGATCAGCTGCCAGTCGCCGCGGATCCAGCGCTGGCGGCGACTCACGTCGGCGTCGTAGCGGGCCGGATATTCCTCGTACAGCTGCGAGTCGCTCAGCAAGCCGGCGCGCAGGTAGCAGCCTTCCAGCAAATCGTGGCTGAGGATTTTATTGTCGGGCAGGCGCTGGCCCAGCACGCGCTCGAACATGTCGAGGTCATAGATGCCTTTGCCGATGAAAGAGCCTTCATAGAACACGTCCTGGTACAGGTCGGAGACGGTGCGCGTGTAGGGGTCGATGCCCGGCTCGCCGCCGCACAGCAGTTCATAGCGCGAGGCGTTGGCGCTGGGCAGCGCCACGGCCACGCGCGGCTGCAAGATGCCGTAGCCGGCCACCACGCGCGTGCCGGCCGCGTCCAGCACGGGACGGTTCAGCGGGTGCATCATGGTGGCGATGAATTCGCGCGCCGCGTCGCGCGGCAGCTGCGTATCCGTGTCGAGCGTGATCACGTATTTGATCGTGCGCAGGCCGCGCAACTCGCCTTCCACCAGCGAGAATTTGTCGCGCGCGCCGCCCCGCAAAAATGCGTGCAGGTCGGACAATTTACCGCGCTTGCGCTCCTGCCCCATCCACGCATTCTGCTGCGAATTCCACAGGCGCGGACGGTGCAGCAGCAGGAACGGCCCCACCTGGCCCAGCTGTTCCGGGTCGGCCGGGTCGCCGTTTTCCTTGGTCGCCACGCCCTCCACGCGGTATTTCTCGTTCAAGCCACGGATGGTCTCCTGCGCCTGGCGCAGCAAGGCTTCGTCGCCCGGCATGGTTTGCGCTTCCGCGTCGACGAAGTCGGTCAGCAGGCAAAAGCGCAAATTCGGATCGCGGTTGGCGAGATAACGCACTTCCAGCGCCTCGCACAGGGCCGCCACGTTTTCCTGGCTGTAGATCAGGGTCGGCACGACGACCATGCCGCGCGCATCCGATGGAATGCCGGCCTGGTAATCCATGCGCGGCAGCGGATGCGGCGACGTCATCAGGGTCGCCAGCCAGTTCACCACGGCCACGGCCAGCTGGCTGCTGCCCAGCAGCGCCAGCGCGCCCAGCGCCGCCAGGGGCCAGCCCTGCACGCCATGGCGCACGGCGCGCTCGAGCAGCAAGGCGCTCGTCGCCAGGGTCAGGAACGAAATCGCGCCCAGGTAGACGGCCAGCGGCGCGGCGCGCGCCGTATGCTGCAGCGCCTCGATGAAAGGCAGCCTGGCACCGGCCTGCTTTTCCAGCACCAGCACGCCGCGCCCCACCAGGTAAAAGCCGATGTGGCCGCGGCGCGCGTCATTGCCGTTGCCGTGCGTGTGCGCCAGTTGCACCACCATCTCGGCCACCTCCACTTCGCTGCGCGCGCTGCGCTTGGCGATGCGTTCAATTGCATGGCGGTAGCTGTCGCGCGTGGCGAAATCCATCAAGCCATATGTGCCGGCCGGGTCCAGGCGCAGGGTCTGCTCGACGACGCTCATGGTTTCCACGAATTCCTGCCAATCCATGGTGCCGAGAAAACGCAGGCTGCCGATGCTGTTGGCGATCGACACCTGGTCGGCCGCCTGCTGCCCGATCTCGGACTGGATCTGCTGCTCGATGGTGAGGCCCGACTCGGCCAGCTTGTGCGTCAGCCACGATAGCGCCAGGGTCAGCGAGGAACTCTGTCCCTGCAGGCGGCGCGACAATTCGGCCACGAAGGCGCTGGTCATCGGCGGATTCGAACGTGCCATGTCTGCCACCAGCAGTATCAAGCCGCTGGGATTGCGCTCGGCGATCTCCGTCATCTGGTCGGCCCAGGTATTGGCCAGGTCGCGCTGCATGCGGTCATCGGCCACGCGTACGGCGACGCGGCGCAGGTTTTCGATCAGGGCCAGGCGCAGCATGATGGGCACGGCCCACAGCTCGCCCAGGGTCAAGGTGGCCACGTCCTGGTAAGCCTCGACGAAGTGGCACAGGTTTTCCAGGTCGACGCGGCCATCGCCATGCGAGATGATTTCCAGCGCGATCTTGTACACGCGCGGACAGCCAGCATCCGCCCCAGAGGTCAGCCGTGGCAGCTCCTTGCTGTAGTTCTTCGGCAAATGCCGCCGCGTGGTGCGGATCTGCTCTTCGATCAGGTAAAAATTATCGAGCAGCCATTCCGAGGCGGGCGTGACCTGGCGCCCGCTTTTCACCGTGGCCGTCAGCTCGTTGACGGTAGCCGTGATCAGGGCCGCATTGTCGGCCAGGCGCGCCAGCAGGCGGTCGCGGCCATGATGCCGACCTACCGCATGGCCGGCGGCCACGTGCTTGCCGTGGGCGGCCATCTGGATGGCGCTGAATAATTCGGAACGCAGGGGCAAGGCGTCGTCGCGCGCGGCGTCGAAGGTGTCCGGTGCGAGGGAATGGTCGCGGAAGATTTCCCTGACTTTGGAAATCTGTTCCTTGATCTGCTGCGTGACAACTGCTGTGTACTCTTTCAACTTGGCCTCGCTAGGTGCGCGCAGGCAGCCAGCGGCCGCCGTCACGCTGGCCCAGTCTGAAGAACACGATCGGACACTGGCGAAGACGGAAAGCGAAGCGCCGGAGCGTTGCGACGAATCTCAGGGTATAGGGAGATTTTCTGAACTTCATCGTAGGGGCGCCCTGTGCGCAAGACCGTGCGCTAGCGTACATACCCGGCGCTTTAGGGGCGTGCCGGCAAAGAAATCAGCGAGTAAAACGGGAGAAAAATTCCTGGAGGAAATGAACAGAGGGAAATGAGTAGCAGCACCGTGCCAATGATGGCACGGTGCAATATTTCACGAAAGAAAGTTCAAGCCGCTCAGGCAGCGATGGCCAGCGGGTGGCGCGTCGCCTCCGCCATCGCCATGCCGCCGTTGAGTTGCCATGCCGCGCCGTGACCGAGGCGGCGCAGGCAGGCGGCGGCGCGCGCGCTGCGGTTGCCGCTGCGGCAGAAAAAGACCAGCGGGCGCTGCGGCTGCTGCAGCCACGCGGCTACCTGGCCCGCCAGGCGGCTCAGCGGCACACTGCGCACGGCGCAGCCCTCGAATACCGTGCCGGCGCAAGCCGCGTGTTCATACGCTTCGCGCACATCGACAAGGATGGCGTCGGGATGCTGGCGCAGGAAGGCGGGCAAGGCGGCCGCATCGAGCTGCAGTTCGGCGGCAGGCACGATACCTTCCTGCACGCTGCGTACGGTGCCGCAAATGCTGCCGTCGTCGCCTGACGCGCACAGCACGGTGCCTTGCGTCAGCAGCGCCGCATCCAGCAGGGGCGCCAGCGCCTCGGGCGCCAGGTTGCCGATGAAGGCGAAGCGCTGATCGAGCAGGTACACATGGTTTTCACCACACTCGACGCGGCGCAGGCGCTGCTGGCCCAGTGCCAGCTCACCGTCGATATCGATGCGGCCCACCTGTTCGATGGCAAGTTCCTGCAGCAATGCCAGGCGCGCCACGCCATGGTCGGCTGGCGGCGCCGTGTGCACGATGGCGCACAAGGCCAGCTGCTGGCAGCGGATGAAGGCGGCCAGGCGCGGCACGAGCGCGGCGACCGGATCGATGACGACACAACTGGCGCTGGCAGCGTTGCTGATCAGCCAGGTGCACTGGCCATCCACGCTCAGCTGGATTATGCCGTCCTGCGCGCCGTCCTGCGGCGATGGCGCCAGCGCCGACGGCAGCAGACAGCTGCTGCGCAGGGCCTCGCCGCAACGCTCGATGCGCGCGCAGGCAGCGGCTATCGTCGCCGCGTCGATCAGGGGGCCGAACGACAGGCGGATGGCCGAGCTGGCGCGCCATTGCGGCACGTGCATCGCTTCGAGGACATAGCTGGGGAGCGCCTTGGCGGCGGAGCAGGCGCTGCCCGAACTGACGCGCACGCGCGCCGCGTCGAACAGGTCCAGCAGCTCCTTTGAGGACAGGCCCGGCACGGAAAAATTGAGCGTCGTCGACAAGGACAAGTCGAACGGCATATTGAAAACGATGCCGGGAAACGCCCGTTCCAGGCTGGCCACCAGCTGCTCGCGGAAAGCGGCCAGGTCGGCGTGGCTGCGGAAGGTCTTGCCATCGTCGAGCGCGGCCAGCACGGCGCCCAGCGCGGCGATGCCGGCCATGTTTTCCGTGCCAGAGCGCAGGCCCGCTTCCTGGCCGCCGCCCATCATCAGGGGCGTAAACGGCGCGCCGGCGCGCACGTACAGCATGCCGATGCCCTTGGGCGCATACAGCTTGTGGCCGGAAAACGGCGCGTAATCGATGCGCGTGGCGGCCAGGTTCAGTTTCAGCTTGCCCAGCGCCTGCACGCAATCGACCATCCAGTAGGCGTCGGCGCCCCGTTCCTGCAGCAACTGGGCGATGGCGGACAAATCGCTGACGACGCCCGTTTCATTATTCGCCGCCATCGTGCACAGCATGGCGGCGTCGCCGATCAGCGCGCCCAGGGCCTGCAGATCGTGGCGCCCTTGCGCATCGACAGGCAGCTTGCGCACTTCCAGGTTCAGGCCCAATAAGCGGTTCCAGTGCGCCAGGCTTTCCGGCACGGCCTTGTGCTCGGTCGCGCCATACAGCAGCAGGCTGCCGATGCGCTTGCCCGCATCGCGCCGTTCGCGCAGCGCGCACAGGGCGGACAGCACGGCCGTCTGGATACCTTCGGTGGCGCCGCTATTGAACATCAACCGGCCGTCGCCCACGCCCAGCAAGCCGCTGGCGCGCCGGCGCACGCCATCCATCATGGCCTTGGCCTGCAATCCCGTGGCATGAGTGCTGCTGGGATTGCCATAGCCCTGCTCCATCGCTTGCCGGGCGGCGGCAACGGCGGCGGGCAGCACGCAGGTGGTGGCATTGCTGTCGAGGTAGATTTCTTTCATGATGGCAGTCTGGGGATTCTATAAATAAAGGGGCAGCACCTGCGGCTGGAACGTATGAACAGTCTACCGGCACCCGCCCGTGAAGATATGCCAAAAGACACTGCAACTACGGTACTATGCAGCATGTTCATGCCATAAAAACCGGAATAATAAAATGAATTCACCAAACACCTCGCTCGACAAATTCGACTGCGCCATCCTCGCAGCCCTGCAGCAGGACGGCACCCTGTCGATCGCCGCCCTCAGCGAGAAGATCGGTCTGTCCAGCACGCCATGCTGGAAACGGGTCAAGCGCCTGGAGGAAGAGGGTTATATCGAGAGCCGCGTGGCCATCATCAACCGGCAAAAAGTGGGGTTGCCCGTGACCGTCTTCGTCAGCGTGCGCACGGGCCAGCACGATGAGAAATGGCTGCGCCGCTTTGCCGCCGCCGTCATCGTCTTGCCGGAAGTACAGGAATTCCACCGCATGAGCGGCGACATCGACTACCTGCTGAAAGTCGTCACCACCGACATCAAGGGCTACGATACCTTCTATAAAAAGCTCATCAAGGCCGTGCAGCTGACGGGCGTGTCCTCCGCCTTTTCCATGGAACAGATCAAATGCAGCACGGAATTGCCGCTGGAATTGATCGCCCACGGCTTGCCTGCCTGAAGCGTTTTCCATCCACGCCGGGCGGACGTGGAAAATCACGTTGCTGCAATGCAACATAAATGAACGAAAAGCAGCAATGGTGCGGCGGGACGCACAGCGCGGCCGGTATACTGTCCGCTTGTCTGCCCGCTTTTCTGCACCTTGTGCAGGCCACCATCCAAGGTCTTCCATGTCTCTGCTCCGCCGCCTCTCCATCCAGAAAAAACTCCTGTTCAGCATGGGCTTGTGCCTGCTGCTCTTCATGGCGATCTCGTCCTTCCTCAGCGTGCGCATGAGCAGCGGCTACGTGCGCGAACGCGTCGTCAGCCAGGAATTGCCGGCGCAATTGGGCGAGATCCGCAACGACGTGCTGCGCCAGATCAGCCAGCCGCTGTCCGTGGTGCAGACCATGGCCAACGATGTCTACCTGCAAGACTGGGAAGACGCTGGCTTGCCCGACAGCGGCATCGCCACCTTCCAGCGCTACGCCAGCGTGGTCAAGGAAAAGAACAAGGCGGCCTCGATCAACTGGGCTTCCGCCAGCACGGGCAAATACTTCACCACGGACGGCTTGCTGCGCACCCTGGACAAGAACCAGGCGGCCGACCAGTGGTTTTATGGCTTGCTGGCCGGCGACAAGGCCTATACGCTCGACATCGACAAGGCGGAAAACTCCAGCGACCTGATGTTGTACCTGAATGCGCGTGGCCAAACGGCGGGCGGCAAGCAGATCGCAGCCGGCCTGGGCCTGTCCATCAATGCGCTGGTCGACACCATCCGCAGCTACAAGATCGGCCAGACGGGGCATGTCTACCTGTCGCGCGCCAACGGCGTGCTGCTGGTGCACCGCGACACGGCCCTGGCCGACGGCAAGCATCTACTCAAGGATTTGCCGGGCTTTAGCGATACCCTGAGCCAGAGCCTGTTGACGGGCAAAAAATACGCGTACGCCATCTATGACGCGCCCGCGGGACGCCAGTTCGTCGCCGCTTCCTTCGTGCCGGAATTGAATCTGTATGTGATGGCTGAAGTACCGGAAGCGGAAGTACTGGGCAATGTGACGCGATCGGCCCTGATCGCCGCCCTGATCGCCGGCCTGGTCGGTGGCGGCATCGCCCTGCTCATCATTTATGTCATCAGCCGCGCCATCGCCGCCCCCGTCGCGCGGGCGGCCGACATGCTCAGCGAGATCGCCAGCGGGAATGGCGACCTGAGCCGCCGCATGCCTGTCGAATCGGAAGACGAGGTCGGTGCGCTGGCCGCCGCCTTCAACCGCTTCGTCGCATCGCTGAACGTGACGATACGCGAAGTTCGCGACAGTACCGGGGCCATTACCAGCGCATCGAGCCAGATTGCGTCTGGCAACCTGGACCTGTCGGCGCGTACGGAAGCCCAGGCGTCGAGCTTGGAAGAAACAGCGGCAGCCATGGAAGAGCTGACGTCGACGGTGAAACAGAACGCGGACAATGCGCGCCAGGCCAATCAGCTGGTGGTGTCGGCGTCGAGCCACGCCGTCAAGGGCGGCGAAGTGGTCGGGCAAGTCGTGCAGACGATGGGCGCGATTACGGAAAGTTCGCGCAAGATCGCCGACATTATCGGCGTGATCGACGGCATTGCCTTTCAAACCAATATCCTGGCGCTGAATGCGGCGGTCGAGGCGGCCCGCGCGGGCGAACAGGGCCGCGGCTTTGCCGTGGTGGCGACCGAGGTGCGCAACCTGGCGCAGAGGTCAAGCCAGGCGGCGAAGGAAATCAAGGACTTGATCGTCGACTCGGGCAGCAAGGTGGAAGCGGGCAGCAAGCTGGTCGACTCGGCCGGCGCCACCATGCAGGACATCGTCGTCTCCGTCCAGAGAGTCGCCGACCTGATGGGCGAAATCGCCTCGGCCAGCCAGGAGCAAAGCCAGGGCATCGCGCAAGTCAATGCCACGGTCACGCAGATGGATGACGCCACCCAGCAAAACGCGGCCCTGGTGGAAGAAGCGGCGGCAGCAGCCCAATCCCTGCAGGATCAGGCTGGGCGGCTGGCGCAGGTGGTCAGCGTCTTCAAGCTGGAAGAAAGCGGGCATGTGGCACCGCAGCCGCCGGCGCACAAGCCCATGCTGCCCACGCCGTCCCGCCCGACAGTGCCGGCCAGCGATGCGCGGGAAGAGTTTTAAGGAAATTACAGGGCAGGTGACTTCACGCTCGCCGCTTGCTTGAAGAAATCATAAATGCCGCTTTCGCTCATGCGGCGGGCATTTGCCAGTTCGCCACCCTTGGTGGCGTACAGCACCTGGTTGTTGTCGCTCGATACGAGCACGGCAGCGGGGATGCCTTTCTTGAGCGGATTGCCATAGGCTTGCGCCACATCGAGGTTATGGTCGAAGTTACCCACGTCGACCTTGACGACCTTGAACTGCTGTTGCATCAACTCAGCGTTCTTGCCTTCCTTCAAGGCCCTGTCGAGCGCGCGGCAATCCTCGCACCAGTTCGCGCCAAAGATCAGCAAGACAGGCACGTGCGCCGTCTTGGCCTCGGCCAGCGCGCGCGCCACGTCGGCCTTGGCGTCGGCCGCCGCGTTGTACGGCAAATGCGGCGTGGCGACAGGGTTGCCCGGTGTGGGGGCGGCGGCAACGGCGGTGCCGGCAAGCAGCAGGCTGGCAAGGAAAAGGGAAACGAAACGGGAAACGCGCATGCGGGGCTCCTGAGAGAAATCGTAAGGCCAGCTGAACAACTGCCAGCGGGCGTGATTGTCTAGAATATGCCTGCTTGTAGGAAATATCCACCATTTAATTGCACTGTGCTTATGCGGAAAACGTATAAGCACCGCCAAGGAGAAGCCGCTTGAGCACGCCAGATACCCTGCCCCCGATTTTGTCCGGCGCCGCGCGCATGCTGCGCAGCGCCTATTCCGGCGGCATGCCAGACACGGCGTATTTCGCCGTGCTGGCCCTGCTGTATGAGCACTTTTCCGACCGCAACCTGGCCGAGCTGATGGCCGCCGTCACGCACAAGGATGCTGAGACGGTCCTCAATGACATCTATGCCTGCGCCAGCAGCCAGCCGGAGCCGTCCAGCGTCGAGGCCGCCAAGAACTTGCTGGCACAGCATGGCTTGCAGGCCGTCTGCGCCGAGGATTAGTGCCCGCAGGCAGCGAAATGGAACGCATGGGATAATATGGGGCTCACACTGAGCAACGCGGCCCGAACGCGCCCTCCCCCATGACGACTTCTTTCCTGGCACGCTGGCTGCCGCAACCGAACAACGGCAGCCGCCGCGAACAATTACGCGCCTGCGCGGGCGCCATCTGCGGCTTGCTGCTGACGGGCCTGATCTGCCATTTCCTGCTGGCCCCCGACAGCGCCAGCGTCTACCTGATCGCACCCATGGGCGCCTCGGCCGTCCTGCTGTTCTGCCTGCCGGCCAGCCCGCTGGCGCAACCGTGGTCCGTGGTGGGTGGCAATGTCGTCTCCGGCCTGGTCGGCATGGCCTGCGTGAAATGGCTGGGCCCCAGCGTGGGCGTGGCGGCGCTGGCCGCCTGCCTGGCCATCGGCGCCATGTTTGCCCTGCGCTGTTTGCATCCGCCGGGCGGCGCCGTGGCACTGACCACGGTGGTTGGCGGCGCCAGCGTGCATGCGGCCGGCTTCGAATTCGTCTTCATCACCGTGCTGTTCAATTCCGCCGTGCTGGTCGCTTGCGCCGTGCTGTACAACAACCTGACGGGGCGCCGCTATCCGCACATCCAGCAACTGGTCGCGCCGCATCCGCACGACACCAAGGATGAGGTACCCAGCAACCGCCTGGGCTTTTCGCCGGACGACCTCGATGCCGTGCTGCGCCAGCACAGCGAAGTGCTCGACATCAGCCGCGACGACTTGCAGGCCATCTTCCTGCAAACGGAAATGCGCGCCTACCAGCGCCGCTTCGGCGTCGTCACCTGCGCCGACATCATGTCGAAAGACGTGCTCAGCGTGGAATTCGGCACGCCGCTCGATGTTGCCTGGCGCACCATGCGCGAGCATCAGGTGGGCGCCCTGCCCGTGCTGAACCGGGCGCGCCGCGTCATCGGCATCATCACTCAGACGGATTTCCTGCGCCACGGCGGCCTCGACGATTATCAAGGCATGCGCCAGCGCCTGCGCGGCCTGCTGCAGCGCAGCGGCTTGTCCCACAGCGACAAACCGGAAGTGGTGGGCCAGCTGATGACGCCGTCGCCGCACACGGCCCGCCTGGGCACGCCCATCATCGACCTCGTGCCCCTGATGGCCGATGCCGGCTACCATCACATTCCCATCCTCGACGATGAAGAGCGCCTGGCCGGCATCATCAGCCAGTCCGACCTGATGGCAGCCCTGTACGAAAGCCGCTTTGCCGAGGCGGTGGCATGACGCCATTCCAGGCACTGCTGGCCGGCCCCGATGGCGGCTCCGCCGGCACGGCCGTCAGCGCGCACTTCTTCGGCAGCCAGCTGGCCATCGATGCACCCGGCTCCACTGTCGATGTGACGCAGCTGGTCGTCAGCGTGGGCGGTGTCGACGGACCGGAACTGTTCCTGAACTGGCTCGACGGCCAAGGCCGGCAAGCCTCGCTCAAGCCGCTGACAGCGGACGACATCGCCACCGTCTTGCGCGAAGCGCCGGCCGCGCTGCAGCCGCAACTGCAGCGTTTGTGGGGCGAGCGCCAGCGCAACCGACGGCAAGTATCGGGCTGGCTCGCCGGCTTGACGGGCGCGACCATCATCGCCGCCGCCCTGCTGTGGTGGCAGGGCGGCCATGCCGTTGGCGCGCTGGCAGGGCTGATTCCCCTGTCGACGGAAAAGCAACTGGGCGAACTGGCCCTGGCACAAGTGCGCGCGCAGGGCGGCATCAGCGAAAGCGGCGTGGCGCAGCAGACGGTGCAGGAGATCGGCCGCAAGCTGACGGCCGGTTCGCGCTACCAGTACCGCTGGCTGGTCAAGCAGGACGACACGGTCAACGCGTTTGCCATGCCGGGCGGCATCATCGTCGTGCATACGGGCTTGCTGCGCCAGGCAGCCGACCCGGGCGAACTGGCCGGCGTGCTGGCGCATGAAGTGCAGCATGTGGAGCAACGCCATTCGCTGCGGCAAATGATCAGCAGCCTGGGCTGGGGCGCCCTGGTGGGCGTGACCATCGGCGACATCAGCGCCGTGGCCGCCATGCTGGCGCACCAGGCCGGCACCCTGTATTTCAGCCGCGACATGGAAGAAGAGGCGGACCGCCTGGGTTTGCTTGCCTTGCAGCGCGCACAGATCCGTCCCGACGGCATGCTGCGCTTTTTCCAGAAGCTCGACGACAAGGACAAGGCCAGCGTGCCGGGATGGATTTCCTCTCACCCGCAGACGGCGGCGCGCGCGCAGCAGATCCGCAGCCTGATCGCCGCCACGCCCTGCCCCGCCTGCGTCCCCTTGAACAGCCAGCACTGGCAGGCGATGAAAGCCGTGGTCGCGCCAGCGGACAAATAGCAACATTCCTCCCCAATAATTTGTCCAAACGCACTGGGCAATCGCGTATGCTTACGCCCCGGCTGTTCCATCGCGACCGGCCACCCCGACCTCGCTACGCCTCCGTTCATTCCCCTTCCTTACAAAGGACATCGCGCATGAAGCATCGTATTGCCGCCGGCACCCTCGGCACCCTGGCCATCTCCCTGTTGCTCGCCCATGCGCCCATGGCGCAAGCGGCCCAGCCCGCTACCAAAACCGTCGCCGTCAGCGCGCCGCAAGCCAAGCAGCGATTGCAGGTCGTGGCCGATCAGTACTACGATGCGCTGGCCCGTTTCGAGCCGATCAATGCCACCGAGAGCGGCGACAACCGTTTTGACGACCAGCTCGGTTCAGCCATCGTGCCCGCCGCGCGCGCGAAACAGTTCGCGCTGTACCGCCAGTACCAGAAGACCCTGCGCAGCATTGCCCGCGCACAGCTGTCGCACCAGGACCAGATCAACTACGATATTCTCGACTATGAACTGGCCACGGCACTGAGCTTCGAGCGCTTCCCCGAATACCTGCTGCCCTTGAACCAGATGGACAGCATGCCCGTCACCCTGGCCAACTATGCGGGCGGCGAGGCATCGCAGCCTTTGACCACGGTCAAGGAGTATGACGCTTACCTGAGCCGTATTGGCCAGTTGCCGGGCTGGATAGACCAAGCCATCGCCAACATGAAAGTCGGCATGCAAAAGGGCATCGTGCTGCCGAAGGCGCTGACGGAATCGGCCTTGCCGCAATTTAAAAAGCTCGTCAGCGCCACGCCGCAGGACAGCGTCTATTACACGCCGATCAAGAACTTGCCGGCCAGCTTTTCCGACACGGACAAGGCGCGCCTGACACAAACCTACACCGTCATCATCGGGGCCAAACTGATGCCCGCGCTGCAGCGCCTGGCCACCTTCATGGAACGCGATTACCTGCCGGCCGGCCGCGCGAGCAGCGGCTGGAGCGCCCTGCCCGATGGCGCAGCCTGGTACCAGGCGCGCGTGGCCAGCAGCACCACCACGGATTTGAAGCCGGAGCAGATCCACGCCATCGGCTTGAAGGAAGTGGCGCGCATCCAGGAACAATATGCGATCGTTGGCCCGAAGATGGGCTACAACGGCCCGGCTGCCGGCTTGCCCGTGTGGGTCTCGGAACAGGCAAAATACCGCCCGTTCAAGACGGAACAGGAAGTGCTCGACGTCTACCGCAAGCTGAACGTGCTGCTCGACAGCAAATTGCCCGCCCTGTTCACCCTGGTGCCGAAGGCGCCGCTGGACTTGCGCCTGGAGCCTGAACTGAGCCGCGACACGGCCGCCGACCACTACACGGCGCCGGCCGCCGACGGTTCGCGCCCCGGCGTGTTCTGGTCCGTCGTCACCGATCCGAAACTGTATGGCGACACGGGCATGACCACCCTGTTCCTGCACGAAGGCAAGCCTGGCCACCATTTCCACCTGGCGCTGGTACAAGAGATGGACTTGCCGAACTTCCGCCGTTTTGGCGGCAACAATGCCTTCACGGAAGGCTGGGCCCTGTATGCGGAAACCCTGGGCAAGGAAATGGGCCTGTTCGAGGATCCGGCCCAGTATTTCGGCCATTTGAACGACGAGATGCTGCGCGCCGTGCGCCTGGTGGTGGACACGGGCTTGCACACCAAGGGCTGGACGCGCGAACAGACGATCAAGTACATGCGCGATACCCTCGGCTATGACGCCGTGGCGAAAAGCGAGACGGAGCGCTACATGGCGTGGCCTGGCCAGGCCCTGGGCTACAAGATCGGTTCGCTGAAGATCGTCGAACTGCGCCAGCGCGCGCAGCAAGCGCTGGGAGACAAGTTCAGCCTGCCGAAGTTCCACGAAGTGGTACTCGGCGACGGCACCCTGCCCTTGAAACTGCTGGAAGCCAAGGTCGACCGGTGGATCGCGCAACAGAAGTAAGCGACCGCACCTGAAAGCAAAACGGCAACCCTTGACGGGGTTGCCGTTTTTTTTCGCCTGAGCGTTTGATATTACACCAGCAGCGCGGCACTCATCGAGCGCACTTCCTCGGCCGATTCGGCCAGGATGCTTTGCAGGGTCTCGTTGTCGATAATGAAATCGATGACGGAATCGGATGGGGTGAGCATTTCCACGTACGTCACCTGCAAGGGCGACGGCACGGGCGACAGTTGCTTGGCCAACAACAAGGTATCGAGCAGGGAATCGGGCGGGATCGATAGCAAGCCATCGCGCAAGCCTTCGATGGCCTCGCTCACGGCCGCCGGGATCAGCAGCTTCTTCATGACTTCGCGGGAAATGATCTCTTCGGCGGACTCCATCCAGTGATCCGCATCGTCATCGAGCAGCCCGGGGAATTCATCGGCACGCGACAGCAGGTAAAAACCGCCCACCTCATGCACGATGCCGGCGAACAGCGCCGTGTCGGCATCGACGTGCGTCACGCGGCGCGCAAGCACGTGCGCCAGCGCCGCCACGTGGGCCGTGTGCTCCCACAGCTGTGTCGCCTTCTGGCGCAGGATGGGGTCGATGATCTTGCTGCCGAACTGGCGCACCACCATGGCCGCCACCAGCGCGTACAGATTGCGGTAGCCCATGCGCATGACGGCGGCGCGCACGCTGGTCACGGGCGCCGCATCGCCGCGGCTGTACACGGCCGAGTTGGCCAACGCGACCGTGCGCGCCGCCAGCAAGGGCTCGGCCAGTACCAGTTTGATGGCATGGTCGATATGGCAATCCGGTTCAGCCAGGGCCAATTGCAATTGCAGTGCGGAATTAACACTTGTGGGAAATGTTAATTCACCGCGCACCGCCTGGGAAACAATTAAACCGAAAGCCTGTAGTTTATTCATCATACGATCAATCCGCCTCAGATATTTTCCTGGCCAACAATGTCATGCATTAAAAATTGAATGCCAGGCCCGGCCTTTAAAATACAGATGGCATGTCATTCGTCTGCATTGAGGAATCTGGCAAAGCCAGCGCTTGCAATAGCGATTCATCGCCGATGACAAACAACTTCGGCTGCTGTAATACCTGCAGCAGAAATGGCTGGCCTTCACGCAGGCGTCGGCGATAATCGGCCAGCGTATATAAGTTGGGATTGATTTTACGCCTTAAGGTTCGCTCGGCCGGGGCCAATCCCGTCAACAGATCGCCATAATTGGCTTCTTCGCCCACCAGCAGCAAATCGATGGCACTGCCAGGCATGTCCTGTCCCTTCGCCGTTGCGCCAGACACGAAGGCCAGGTGCAGCTGGGCACGCAAGGGCGCCAGCGTCATGCTGAGCACGCCGACGATGCCGAAGGTCTTCTGCACCAGTCCGCTCAACTCCGGATACACGAGACTTTCCTTGTTGGGCCAAAAGCGCCGCACATTACCGATCCGCTCCGACGTGATCAGCCCGGACTCATGCAGCCGGCGCAGTTCCCGCTGCGCCGACGCACTGCCCAATCCCGTCAAGCGCATGATCTCGTTCAAGTGAAAGCCTTCATTCACGCGGACAAAGAGCAGTCCCAACAATTTCTGCTGGGCGGGAGTAAACAGGGCTTGGGCAATCATGTGCCAAATCTTAGCATGAATAAACTGGAAACTGGCGCGGCAGGGCTAATCGCAGGCGGTGGCGCAACAGTGCGCCGCCACGCCGTCTCCGGCCGGCCGCGCCGGCAGAAAAGCGGACGGCACCAGGCAAGCTTGTGAGCGCTCACTACTATGACGGCTTCCAACCGCAACTTTCCGCGCCTCGCCTCGCCACGCAGCGGCAACCGCGGCAACTCGATAAAACGCCGGGCAATGCCACCCGATAAACCGCCAGGATCAATGCCTGTATTTGCCATGTCCGTGCAACAGATTATTGAATGCTCCGTTCTTCAATAATGCCATTCAATAGCCCGCCTTAATAAAACAGGAAACCCGTTCCATTCAATTGATTAACACTTGCATGATTCAAATTGGCCAGCTTTTCATTGAATGCCCGATACCGGACAAATCGGCGCAGGAAGGAAACACGGGCATAAAAAAACGGCACCAGGAATTTCTCCCAGGTACCGTGATTATTAATTGCCGAGGTAGCCGATTCCCCTTTAGCAGCGTGGCAACTGACGCTCTTCACTTTCCCACGCTGCTAGCTCTTTGCGTATTCGGTGCAATTTACCGGTGCAAATTACGGCAGCGCGCATAAAAAAACGGCACCCGAAGGTGCCGTTCTTGTCAGCTAGTAGCGTAGATTACGCTTCGTCGCCGTGGTGTTGCTGGGTTTCGATGTCCTGCAGCGCTTCGGCAGCTTCGCCAGCCATCGAGGCTTTCTCGGCCAGCAGCAGTGCTTGACGCTCTTCCACTTCCCACGCTTCTTTCTCTTTGCGTGCGCGGTGGAAGGCCAGGCCCGTACCGCCAGGAATCAGGCGGCCGACGATGACGTTCTCTTTCAGGCCGCGCAGACCATCGCGCTTGCCCATGATCGCAGCTTCGGTCAGCACGCGGGTGGTTTCCTGGAACGATGCGGCCGAGATGAACGAATCGGTCGACAGCGATGCCTTGGTAATACCCAACAAGACGTTTTCGTAGGTCGCTGGAATCTTGTTCTCAACGGCCATGCGATCGTTCTCGTCCAGCAGTTCCGAACGCTCAACCTGCTCGCCAACGATGTAGTTGGTGTCGCCGGCATTGACGATCTGAACACGGCGCAGCATCTGACGCACGATCACTTCGATGTGCTTGTCATTGATCTTCACGCCTTGCAGACGGTACACGTCTTGCACTTCGTCAACGATGTAACGTGCCAGCGCTTCGATACCCAGCAGGCGCAGGATGTCTTGCGGATCGGCTGGGCCGTCCACGATCATCTCGCCCTTGTTCACGACTTGGCCGTCATGCACCAGCACTTGTTTGTCCTTGGTGATCAAGAACTCATGCTTGTTGCCGTCCATGTCCGTGATTTCCAGACGCTGCTTGCCCTTGGTTTCTTTACCGAACGCAACCGTACCCGTGACTTCCGCCAGCATACCGGCATCTTTCGGCGAGCGCGCTTCGAACAGTTCCGCAACACGTGGCAGACCACCGGTAATATCGCGCGTTTTTTGCGATTCGGTAGGAATACGTGCCAGCACTTCACCAACCGATACCTGTTGACCGTCCTTGACCATGATCAGCGCGCCGACCTGGAAGCCGATCGCCACCGAGTGTTCGGTGCCGGCGATCTTGACTTCTTCGTTCGCGTCGTTGATCAGCTTGACTTGCGGACGCAACGTTTTCGTCAACGAACCGCGACGTTTCGCATCGATCGCCACCAGGGTGGACAGACCGGTCACTTCGTCGACTTGACGGGCTACGGTGACGCCTTCTTCGACGTTCTCGAAACGCACTTGACCGGCGTATTCGGTAATGATCGGACGGGTCAGCGGATCCCACGTTGCCAGGGCCGTACCGGCCTTGATGACCATGCCGTCCTTGACGATCAGGGTCGCACCGTACGGTACTTTATGACGCTCACGCTCACGGCCATGGTCGTCGGTGATCAGCACTTCGCCGGAACGGGAAATGACGATTTGCGCGCCCTTGCCGTTCGTCACGTAACGCATGGTTGCCGTGAAGCGGATGGTACCGTTCGACTTGGCTTCCACCGACGATGCCACTGCTGCACGCGATGCCGCACCACCAATGTGGAACGTACGCATGGTCAGCTGGGTACCAGGCTCACCAATCGACTGCGCTGCCACCACACCGACGGCTTCGCCGGCGTTGACCAGCATGCCGCGGCCCAGATCGCGGCCATAGCACTTGGCGCACAGGCCGAAGCGCGTGTCGCAAGTCAGTGGCGTGCGGACCTTGACTTCATCGATGGACAGACGCTCGATCTCTTCGACCATGTCTTCGTCCATCAGCGTGCCGGCTTCGTACAGCGTTTCCTGGGTTTCAGGATTGACGACGTCATGCACCACCACGCGGCCGAGGATACGGTCACGCAACGGTTCGATGACTTCACCACCTTCGACCAGTGCCTTCATGACGGCGCCGTTCATGGTGCCGCAATCGTCCTCGATCACCACCAAGTCTTGCGTCACGTCAACCAGACGACGCGTCAGGTAACCGGAGTTAGCCGTTTTCAGCGCCGTATCGGCCAGACCTTTACGAGCGCCGTGGGTCGAAATGAAGTACTGCAAAACGTTCAGACCTTCGCGGAAGTTCGCGGTAATCGGCGTTTCGATAATCGAGCCATCCGGTTTGGCCATCAGACCACGCATACCGGCCAACTGGCGAATCTGGGCTGCGGAACCGCGCGCGCCGGAGTCGGCCATCATGTAAATGGCGTTGAACGATTCTTGCGTCGACTTGGTGCCGTCGCGGCGGATCACGTCTTCGACTTTGAGCTGGTCCATCATGGCCTTGCCGACTTCATCCGAGGTCTTGCCCCAGATATCGACTACCTTGTTGTAACGCTCGCCGGCGGTCACGAGACCCGAGGCGTATTGCTGTTCGATCTGCTTGACTTCCGACTCGGCCGTCGCGATCAGCGTGACTTTTTGAGGCGGTACCAGCATGTCGTCGACACAGATCGAGATACCGGCGCGTGTCGCCAGGCGGAAACCCGATTGCATCAGTTTGTCTGCGAACACCACGGTGGCGCGCAGGCCGCACTTGCGGAACGACGTGTTGATCAGCTTGGAAATTTCTTTCTTTTTCAGCGCGCGGTTCAGGACGGAGAACGGCAAGCCTTTAGGCAGAATTTCCGACAGGATCGCACGGCCGATCGTCGTTTCGTAACGCGTTACCGTTTTCTCGAATTCGCCCGTTTCGGCGTTTTTCGGGTATTCGGTAATACGCACGGTCACGCGGGTCGTCAGTTCGACTTCCTTGTTGTCGTAGGCGCGGATCACTTCCGATACGTCAGGGAACATCATCCCTTCGTTCTTCGCATTGATCGCTTCGCGGGTCGCGTAGTACAGACCCAACACGATATCCTGGGAAGGAACGATCGATGGTTCGCCGTTCGATGGGAACAGGATGTTGTTCGATGCCAGCATCAAAGTGCGTGCTTCCATCTGCGCTTCGATCGACAGAGGAACGTGGACCGCCATTTGGTCACCGTCAAAGTCGGCGTTGAATGCGGCGCAGACGAGCGGGTGCAACTGGATGGCCTTGCCTTCAATCAGGACTGGCTCGAATGCCTGGATACCCAGGCGGTGCAGCGTAGGTGCGCGGTTCAACATGATCGGATGTTCACGGATCACGTCTTCCAGGATGTCCCACACGACCGGCTCTTGGATCTCGACCAGCTTTTTCGCGGCCTTGATCGTGGTCGCCAGACCCATCAGTTCCAGTTTATTGAAAATGAATGGCTTGAACAGTTCCAGCGCCATCAGTTTCGGCAAGCCGCACTGATGCAGTTTCAATTGCGGGCCCACGACGATGACCGAACGACCGGAGTAATCGACGCGTTTGCCCAGCAAGTTTTGACGGAAACGGCCGCCCTTGCCCTTGATCATCTCTGCCAGCGATTTCAGCGGACGCTTGTTGGCGCCGGTCATCGCTTTGCCGCGACGGCCGTTATCCAGCAGCGAATCGACCGCTTCTTGCAGCATGCGCTTTTCGTTGCGCGTGATGATCTCTGGAGCGCGCAGCTCCATCAGGCGTTTCAGACGGTTGTTACGGTTGATGACGCGGCGATACAGATCGTTCAGATCCGAGGTCGCGAAACGGCCGCCATCCAGCGGTACCAGCGGACGCAGTTCCGGCGGCAGCACTGGCAGCACTTCCATGATCATCCAGTCAGGCTTGATGCCCGAACGTTGGAACGCTTCCAGCACTTTCAGGCGCTTCGCGTATTTCTTGATCTTGGCTTCGGATTTCGATTCCTTCAGTTCCACGCGCAGGGTTTCGGCATCGCGGTGGATGTCGATCGAGCGCAGCAGTTCACGGATACCTTCGGCGCCCATGAAGGCGGTGAAGTCGTCGCCGTACTCTTCGTACTTGGCGGCGTAGTCGTCTTCCGACATGATCTGGCACTTTTTCAGCGGAGTCATGCCTGGATCGGTCACGACGTATGCTTCAAAGTACAGCACGCGTTCGATGTCCCGCAGGGTCATGTCCAGGACCATGCCCAGACGCGACGGCAGCGACTTCAGGAACCAGATGTGGGCGGTCGGCGAGGCCAGCTCGATGTGGCCCATGCGCTCGCGGCGCACCTTGGCCAGCGTGACTTCGACGCCGCACTTTTCGCAGATCACGCCGCGGTGTTTCAGGCGCTTGTACTTGCCGCACAGGCATTCGTAATCCTTGATCGGGCCAAAGATCTTGGCGCAGAACAGGCCGTCGCGCTCAGGCTTGAAGGTACGGTAGTTGATGGTTTCCGGCTTCTTGACTTCGCCGTAGGACCACGAACGGATTTTCTCAGGCGAAGCGAGACCGATCTTGATTGCATCGAAGGTCTCGTTGGTCTGTACTTGCTTGAATAGATCGAGCAGTGCTTTCATGTATCACTCCAGAGGTGATTAAATTTCTATATTCCTGAGACTACATTGCCCGGCGTGGTTTCCCAGCCGGGCTTTGTGTTTCCCAAACCAAATGACGCTTATTGGGTCAATAAGCCTGTCGTTTAGTTGCGTTCGAGGTCGATATCGATACCCAGCGAACGGATTTCCTTGACCAGCACGTTGAACGATTCCGGCATGCCGGCGTCGATCACGTGGTCGCCCTTGACGAGGTTCTCGTACACTTTGGTACGGCCATTCACGTCATCGGACTTGACGGTCAACATCTCTTGCAAGACATACGACGCGCCATACGCTTCCAGTGCCCAGACTTCCATCTCACCGAAACGCTGACCACCGAACTGGGCTTTACCGCCCAGTGGCTGTTGCGTCACCAGCGAGTAAGGACCGGTCGAACGCGCATGCATCTTGTCATCCACCAAGTGATGCAGTTTCAGCATGTGCATGACGCCGACAGTGACCTTGCGTTCGAACGCTTCACCGGTGCGACCGTCATACATGGTCACCTGGTTTTTCGAAGCGGTCATGCCCAGGTTCTTGGCGATGTCGTCCGGATACGCCAGGTCCAGCATGCGGCGGATCTCTTCTTCATTGGCGCCGTCGAACACTGGCGTGGCGAATGGAACACCTTTTTTCAGGTTTTCCGCCAGCTTCATGATCTCTTCGTCGTCGAAGTCGTTCAGCTCTTCGGCACGGCCGTTGTCGTTGTAGATCGTCGTCAGGTACTTGCGCACTTGCTCGACCTTGGTTTGCGCCTTCAGCATTTCGCCGATGCGGATACCCAGACCCTTGGCAGCCCAGCCCAAGTGAGTCTCGAGAATCTGACCAACGTTCATCCGCGAAGGAACGCCCAGCGGGTTCAGCACAACGTCGGCTGGCGTGCCGTCGGCCATGTATGGCATGTCTTCCACAGGAACAATACGGGAAACCACACCCTTGTTACCGTGGCGACCTGCCATCTTGTCGCCCGACTGCAGGCGGCGTTTCACGGCCAGGTACACCTTGACCATTTTTTGCACGCCTGGTTGCAGCTCATCGCCTTGCGTCAGTTTCTTGCGCTTCTCTTCGAAGGCCAGATCGAACTGGTGACGCTTCTCGTTGATCGATTCCTTGATCGCTTCCAGCGCTACCGCTGCATCGTCGTCCGCAGGGCGGATGTCGAACCAGTGGTATTTGTCCAGATCGGCCAGGTAATCCTTGGTGATCTTGGCGCCTTTGGCCAGCTTTTTAGGGCCGCCGTTGACAACTTTGCCGATCAGCATTTTTTCCAGACGCTGGAAGGCATCGCCTTCAACGATACGCATCTGGTCGTTCAAATCCAGACGGAAGCGTTTCAGTTCGTCATCGATAATTTGCTGGGCACGCTTGTCGCGCACGATGCCTTCACGGGTGAAGACTTGCACGTCGATCACGGTACCGATCATGCCCGAAGGCACGCGCAGCGACGTATCTTTCACGTCCGAGGCTTTTTCGCCGAAAATCGCGCGCAGCAGCTTCTCTTCCGGGGTCAGCTGGGTTTCGCCTTTTGGCGTCACTTTACCAACCAGGGTATCGCCGGCTTGTACTTCAGCGCCGATGTAGACGATACCGGACTCATCCAGACGTGCCAGCTGATTTTCAGCCAGGTTCGAGATGTCGCGCGTAATTTCTTCCGCGCCCAGTTTCGTGTCACGGGCAACAACCGACAACTCTTCGATGTGAATCGAGGTGTAGCGGTCGTCCTTGACGACGTTTTCCGAGATCAGGATCGAATCTTCGAAGTTCAGACCATTCCATGGCATGAAGGCCACGGTCATGTTCTGGCCCAGAGCCAATTCACCCAGGTCGGTCGATGCGCCGTCGGCGATCACGTCGCGCTTGGCAACACGGTCGCCCACTTGCACGATAGGACGCTGGTTGATGTTGGTGTTCTGGTTCGAACGGGTGTACTTGATCAGGTTGTAGATGTCGACGCCCACTTCACCAGCGGTAGCTTCGTCATCGTTGACGCGAATCACGACACGGCCCGCATCGATGTAATCGACGATACCGCCACGCAGCGCTTGCACGGTGGTGCCCGAGTCGACCGCAACAGTGCGTTCGATACCGGTACCGACCAGCGCTTTTTCCGGACGCAAGCAAGGCACAGCCTGGCGTTGCATGTTGGCGCCCATCAATGCACGGTTTGCATCATCGTGTTCGAGGAACGGAATCAGCGAGGCAGCGACGGAAACGATCTGGCCTGGCGCCACGTCCATGTACTGGATGCGTTCCGGGGAGACCAGGATGGTTTCGCCGGCTTCACGGGCCGAGACCAGTTCATCGGACAGCATGCCTTCGTCGTTGATGGTCGCATTCGCCTGAGCGATGATGTAGCGGCCTTCTTCAATGGCGGACAGGTAGTCGATCTGATCGGTAATCTTGGAGCCTTCGACCTTGCGGTACGGGGTTTCCAGGAAGCCGTATTCATTCAGGCGGGCATACAGAGCCAGCGAGTTGATCAGACCAATGTTCGGACCTTCCGGTGTCTCGATCGGGCAGACGCGGCCGTAGTGGGTCGGATGCACGTCGCGCACTTCAAAGCCGGCGCGTTCGCGTGTCAGACCGCCGGGTCCCAGAGCCGATACGCGGCGCTTGTGGGTAATTTCCGACAGAGGATTGGTTTGGTCCATGAACTGCGACAGCTGGGACGAACCGAAGAACTCGCGAATCGCGGCCGAAATCGGCTTCGAGTTGATCAGGTCGTGCGGCATCAGGTTGTCCGCTTCGGCTTGGCCGAGGCGTTCCTTGACGGCGCGCTCAACACGCACCAGGCCGGCGCGGAATTGATTCTCGGCCAGTTCGCCCACGCAACGTACGCGACGGTTACCCAGGTGATCGATATCGTCGACTTCGCCGCGGCCATTGCGCAGTTCCACCAGGATCTTGATCACGGCCAGCACGTCTTCGTTCGACAGGGTCATGGCGCCGGTCAGTTCATCGCGGCCAATGCGGCGGTTGAACTTCATGCGGCCCACGGCCGACAGGTCGTAGCGGTCCGAGTTGTAGAACAGGCCATTGAACAGCGCTTCAACGGAATCTTCCGTTGGCGGTTCGCCTGGACGCATCATGCGGTAGATCGCCACTTTCGCAGCCATCTGATCGGCGGTGTCGTCGATACGCAGGGTTTGCGAGATGTAGGCGCCCTGATCCAGGTCGTTCGTGTACAAGGTCTGGATTTCGGAAATGTTGGCATCGCGCAGGCGGCCCAGCAGATCTTCGGTCAGCTCATCGTTCGCGGAAGCGACGACTTCACCGGTATCGCCATCGACGATGTTCTTCGCCAATACGCGGCCCAGCAGGTAGTCTTCCGGTACGGAAATGTGCTTGATGCCGGCAGCTTCGATATCACGCACGTGTTTCGCGTTGATACGCTTGTCTTTCAGCACCAAGGTTTTGCCCGACTTGTCGACGATGTCGAAACGCGCCACTTCGCCGCGCAGACGCTCGGAAACGAATTCCATTTCCGCGCCTTCGGAGCGCAGGTTGAAATTGTCGAAGACGAAGAAGTTCGCCAGGATTTGCTCATGCGACATGCCGATGGCTTTGAGCAGGATCGTCACTGGCATCTTGCGGCGGCGGTCGACGCGGAAGAACAGGATGTCTTTCGGGTCGAACTCGAAGTCCAGCCACGAACCGCGGTAAGGAATGATACGCGCGGAGAACAGCAGTTTGCCGGACGAGTGGGTCTTGCCGCGGTCGTGCTCGAAGAACACGCCAGGCGAACGGTGCAACTGGGAAACGATAACCCGCTCCGTGCCGTTGATCACGAACGAACCGGTGGTCGTCATGAGCGGCAATTCGCCCATGTAGACTTCCTGTTCCTTCATCTCTTTGACGACGGGCTTGGTTGGCGATTCCTTGTCCAGGATCACCAGGCGCACTTTCGCGCGCAGCGGCGACGCGAACGTCAGGCCACGTTGTTGACATTCTTTGACGTCGAAGGCAGGATCGCCCAGAACGTACGACAAGAATTCGAGGCGCGCAAAACCATTGTGCGACACGATAGGGAAAATCGAAGTGAAAGCCGACTGCAGGCCATCATTCTTGCGGCCGGACGGTGCTATGTCCTCTTGCAAGAAGCTATGATAAGACTCGAGCTGGGTCGCCAGCAGGAACGGAACGTGGTGAACGTTGGCGCGCTTCGCGAATGATTTGCGAATGCGTTTCTTCTCAGTAAATGAGTAGTGCATGGACACTCCGTGAGTGACAGAAAGGATAGAAAATTCAGGTTTTGCAAGTGTTCGTTTGCACCGCTGCGTGTGACACAGACGAAACCTCAAGGCTCTGCTTTCCGGCTTGAATCGAATAAAAACTGCTGCTACAACTACATGACAAATACGATGCAGACGACAAAGGAGCCAAAGTCGGATTCCCCCCCTTGCGAGGGGAAACCTCAGACTTTGACTCGGGCGCTAACTGCCGCCGGTACAGATATTACTTGATCGAAGCGGTTGCGCCGGCTTCTACCAGTTTCTTCTGTGCAGCTTCAGCGTCAGCTTTCGACACTGCTTCTTTCACAGTTTTTGGTGCGCCATCGACCAGGTCTTTAGCTTCTTTCAAGCCCAGGCCGGTGATTTCGCGAACTGCTTTAATAACGCCAACTTTGTTTGCGCCGAAGGTGTCAAGGATGACGTTGAATTCGGTTTGCTCTTCAGCAGCTGCTGCTGGGCCTGCTGCAGGACCAGCCGAAGCCATTGCTGCTGCGGACACGCCGAATTTTTCTTCGAATGCTTTAACCAGGTCGTTCAGGTCCATTACGGACATGGCGCTAACTGCTTCCAGGATATCGTCTTTGCTAATTGCCATTTTGAAACTCCTAAATTTATTACGTTAGTTACATCAGATTGGTACTGAGAGAAAAAAGCGCGCGCAATTAAGCGGCTGCTGGGGCTTCTTCTGCTGCTGCTTCTGCAGGAGCTTCGGCGCCTTCGCCTTTTTTCGCTGCCAGGGCAGCCAGACCACGTGCAAAGCCCGAAACCGGAGCCAGCATAACGCCCAACAACTGCGAAATGAGGACTTCACGGCTAGGAATGCTCGCCAACGCGGTGACAGCAGCTGTATCCAGCGGCTTGCCTGCGTAGTTACCTGCTTTGATGACCAGTTTGTCGTTGGTTTTAGCGAAGTCAGCGATGACTTTAGCTGCTGCAACGGCATCGGCCGAGATCGAGTAGATCAACGGGCCGGTCATGGCATCTGCCAGGCTGGCGAATGCGGTACCTTCAACGGAGCGACGAGCCAGAGTGTTTTTCAACACACGCAGGTACACGCCTTGGGCACGCGCTTTAGCACGCAGTTGCGTCAAGTGACCAACCTGGATGCCACGATATTCGGCCACGACGATCGTTTGCGCATTTGCTACTTGTGCGGAAACTTCGGCGACGACGGCCTTTTTGTCATTCAGATTGAGACTCACGGTCAACCTCCTTAAATGATGTTCGGCAATCACAACCGAGTGGTTGAGCGCCTTGCATCGGTTCGAACACGGCGTCCGAAGTCAAGAAGTACTAAACTGAGCGGATGGATTCACGCAGCATGAGGACTACAAAACTTGTTCGGGTACACCATCTGCGTTGGGCACCTGCCGTTGCCGGCAAGCCTATTAACCTTCTGCATGTGCGATCGCAGTCGGCCCAACGGTCTTTGATTGTCTGCCGGCCTGGTGCGAACACCGGGCCGGCAGCCCAAAGATGCGCCCACAGCGCCCGAAGGCGCGTGGGACTTGATTCTGTTACTTAAGCTGCCAGGCTTGCCTGGTCAACACGGACGCCAGCGCCCATGGTCGACGACAGCGAAACTTTGCGCAGGTACACGCCTTTGCTCGATGCTGGCTTGGCTTTGTTCAGTGCGTCGATCAGTGCGACCAGATTCGACTTCAGATCTGCGTCAGCGAACGATTTACGGCCGATGGTAGCGTGGATGATACCGGATTTGTCGGTACGGTACTGAACTTGACCGGCTTTCGCGTTTTTCACGGCGGTAGCGACGTCAGGAGTAACAGTGCCGACTTTCGGGTTAGGCATCATGCCGCGTGGGCCCAGGATCTGACCCAGGGTACCAACGATACGCATGGTATCTGGCGAAGCGATAACGATGTCGAAAGGCATGTCGCCGGCTTTGATCTGCTCAGCCAGGTCTTCCATACCAACGATGTCGGCGCCAGCTGCTTTGGCAGCTTCCGCTTTTTCGCCCGACGCGAATACAGCCACGCGTACGGTTTTGCCGGTACCAGCTGGCAGCACGACGGAGCCGCGCACCACTTGGTCGGATTTCTTAGGATCAACACCCAGTTGTACCGATACGTCGATCGATTCATTGAACTTGGCCGTTGCGCACTCTTTGATCAGAGCGACAGCGTTGTCAAAAGCGTACACTTTGGTACGGTCGACTTTGGCTTTCAAAGCCTTGATACGTTTGGATAACTTAGCCATTATACAACACCTTCCACCGTGATACCAATCGAACGAGCGGAACCAGCGATGGTGCGCACAGCAGCATCCATGTCGGCAGCGGTCAGATCAGGGGTTTTCAATTTAGCGATTTCTTCAGCTTGTGCGCGGGTCAGCGTACCGACTTTGTCGGTATGTGGCTTCGGCGAACCTTTGGTGATCGCAGCAGCTTTTTTGATCAGGTAGGTTGCTGGAGGCGTCTTCATCACGAACGTGAAGGACTTGTCCGCAAACGCGGTGATCACGACTGGGATCGGCATGCCTGGTTCCATACCTTGGGTCTGCGCGTTGAACGCTTTGCAGAATTCCATGATGTTCAGACCACGTTGACCCAGAGCTGGACCGATTGGTGGGGATGGGTTTGCTTTACCAGCTGGCACTTGCAGCTTGATAAAACCAATGATTTTCTTTGCCATGATGGCTCCTATCTTGGATTGAGTAGTAGCGCCCCGCCGATCCTACCCTGGCGGGGCTCCTCTGACCGGATTTTGCTGAGACTGCCGCAACGCTCCTGGTGGCGCTTGCTAATGCTTAAACTTTTTCGACTTGGCCGAATTCGAGCTCTACCGGGGTAGCGCGGCCGAAAATGGTGACCGAGACGCGCACTTTGGATTTCTCGTAGTTGACTTCTTCGACATTGCCGTTGAAATCGGTGAACGGACCATCCTTGATGCGGACTTGCTCGCCCACTTCGTACAAGGTTTTTGGACGGGGCTTTTCAACACCTTCCTGCATCTGCTTCATGATGCCGTCGATTTCGCGCGCGGAGATCGGCGTCGGCTTGTTCGACTTGCCACCAATGAAACCGGTAACCTTGCTGGTATTCTTGACCAAGTGCCAGCTCTCGTCCGTCATTTCCATTTCAACCAGCACATAGCCAGGATAGAAACGACGTTCGGTGACGGACTTCACACCATTCTTGACTTCGACCACTTCTTCGATCGGCACCAGGATCTGGCCGAACTGGTCTTGCATGCCCGCGCGCTCGATGCGCTCGGTCAGTGCGCGCATGACGCTTTTTTCCATGCCGGAATAAGCATGCACGACATACCAGCGCTTGCTGCTTACTGGCACGCTCAGCGCTGCACCAGTGTCCGCTACCGGAGCGTCGCCCGGAACGGACTCGTCCGCCGCTTCATCATGCACATTTTCGCTCATTATTTTTTCCAACCCAGAATTACGTCATACAACAAAAACTCGAGCAATTTATCCGTGCCCCACAGGAAAATCGCCATGACCAGCACAAAGGCAAACACGATCGCAGTAATCTGCGTGGCTTCTTTGCGGGTAGGCCAAACGACTTTCTTGGTTTCGCGCACAGCTTCTTTGGCGAAATTGAGAAATTCACGGCCGGTCGTCGAGACATACAAGAGCGCAACAGCAATAACCAAACCAGCCACAAGCGCGCTTGCACGCACCAGAGCTGGTTGGCCTGCCAGGTAATAAA
The DNA here is from genome assembly GCF_002735655.1 of Janthinobacterium sp. BJB446. Taxonomy (NCBI): domain Bacteria; kingdom Pseudomonadati; phylum Pseudomonadota; class Betaproteobacteria; order Burkholderiales; family Oxalobacteraceae; genus Janthinobacterium; species Janthinobacterium sp. BJB446. The sequence goes on from NZ_PDZK01000010.1 coordinate 61,728, forward strand.
ACCCGACTACTCCTGCAATCGCAGCCACTATTGCCAGCGCGACTTTTATCTTGTCACTCGACGTGCTAACGGTTTGCACGGATTGATTTGACATTTTTCTACTTTCGGTGCCCTGCACCTTGACGGTGGCAGGGACGGAGGGCATCGAACCCCCAACCTTCGGTTTTGGAGACCGACGCTCTGCCAATTGAGCTACGTCCCTACGTAAAACTTTCGAGGAGTGCTATTCTACCACCCAGGACGCCCCGGGTGGAAGCATAACATTTCCTTATGCGAGGATTTTTGCAACCACGCCGGCGCCGACGGTACGGCCGCCTTCACGGATAGCGAAGCGCAGACCTTCTTCCATCGCGATCGGGTTGATCAGCTTGACGGTGATCGACACGTTATCGCCTGGCATGACCATTTCTTTGTCTGCTGGCAACTCGATCGAACCGGTTACGTCCG
>NZ_PDZK01000011.1:0-22390 GCF_002735655.1 Janthinobacterium sp. BJB446
CACCCGTTCGCCACTCGCCACCAGAGCAAGCTCCGTGCTGCCGTTCGACTTGCATGTGTAAGGCATGCCGCCAGCGTTCAATCTGAGCCAGGATCAAACTCTTCAGTTTAATCTCTGTTACTTTGCCATTTTATTGGCACCGTCTTGCGACGGGTCGCTCACTCAAAAAACTGACAGGCTACTTCCGAAGAAGTATCCTATTTCATTATTTCTTGTGAACATTTGATATTTTAAGTTTTAAGTTTTACAGCGATCCGAAGATCGCTGCCGCACTACATCAAATGCCCACACTTATCGACTGTTAATTGTTAAAGAACTGTATTCGGTTACTGCTTTCGCGCCATCGACAAAGCGTTGTGTTTGTCAGCTGCGAAGAAGGAAGAGTATGAAGCATTTCAGCACAATCGTCAACTCCTTCTTTTCTCTCACTTTACGCTGCATTTGCATGCGTCGTTCAGCGAGGGGGCGAATTATAGCCCTGCCCTGCGCACCCCGCAAGCGCTATTTTTGCGCCAGCTCAAAGGCAATAAGCCTGGCACCGCAATTGCTTATATGAACACATGCACCGACCACCGAGGGGAGCAACTCTGGGCCTGGCAGCAACACGCGGATAGCCCGGTTCGCTTTGCTTTGCTCCCATCTGTGACAGGTGCTACATTATGGAACACTCTCGATATTCAAAAGAGCGCCGCAGTACAGGGCCCAACGGAGGCAACGAGATCATGTATCAACCGTCAGCTACTTACCGTAGCGCACCGTTTTCGTCCATCGCGGACGCGAACATTTTGCCGGCAGGGCAGGACAACGTCCCCGTCATCATCGAAACTTCCCATCAGCGTTCAGTCGCCTTTGGCCTGTCGCCCACGGCCACGCCCGACTTTACGCCGGCGGGCAAATCCGACCTGTCCTTGCTGATCGAGCAAAACCGCCTGCTGCACACGCACGCGCTGCCCGCCATGGAAACCCTGTACCAGCAAATCGTCAATACCCACAATATGGTGATCTTGACGGATGCCAACGGCGTCATCGTGCATTCGCTGGGCGACGATGATTTCCTGGAGAAAGCCAACCGCGTCGCCCTGCAGCCGGGCGTGGCATGGTCGGAACAAAGCCGCGGTACGAATGCCATCGGCACGGCCATCACGGAAAAAGTACCGACCTTGGTCCATGCGGACCAGCATTACCTGGCGGCCAATCATTTTCTCACTTGCTCCGCGGCACCGATCACCGACCACCGGGGCAATGTCATCGGCGTACTGGACGTGTCCAGCGACCAGCGCAGTTTTCACAAGCATACGATGGCCCTCGTGCGCATGTCGGCGCTGATGATCGAAAATCAACTGTTTTCCGCCACCTTCGAAGACGCCATCACCGTGCATTTCCACGCGCGCCCCGAATTCATCGGCACATTGATGGAAGGCATCGCCTCGTTCACGCCCGGTGGACGATTTTTATCGGCCAACAAGAATGGCTTGTTCCAGCTGGGCCTCTCATTTGCCGCGCTGCAATCGCACACGTTCAGCTCCCTGTTCGGCTTGCCCGTTTCCGCCCTGTACGACCATTACCGCACGGCCGCCCCCGGTTTGCTGAACCTGTGCATGCATAGCGGCGTGCGCGTGTATGGTCGCGCGCAGTTGCGCCTGTCCAATAGCGTCTTCCAGCACGGCTTTACTGCCAGCACAGACCATAGCGATATCAACGCCGTGCCGGCACAGGTTCCCGCGTCCGCCAGCCATGCGGCCAACGCGGCGCGGCGCCTGTCCGGCTTGCGCTACCTGCGCACGGGCGATCCGCAGCTGGAACTGGTTATCGAAAAGGTCAACAAGGTGCTGGGGCGCGACATCCCCATCCTCGTCATGGGCGAAACGGGCACCGGCAAGGAATTGCTGGCGCAAGCCATCCACAACGATTCGCCACGGGCCATGGGACCGTTTATCGCCGTCAATTGCGCATCGATTCCGGAAACCCTGATCGAGTCCGAACTGTTCGGCTATGAAGACGGGGCATTTACGGGCGCGCGCAAGAAGGGTGCCATTGGCAAGATATTGCAAGCCAATGGCGGCACCCTGTTCCTCGATGAAATCGGCGACATGCCGTTTGGCTTGCAGGCTCGGCTGTTGCGCGTGTTGCAGGAACGCATGGTCACGCCCCTGGGCAGCAGCAAGTCGATCACCGTCAATGTGGAACTCATTTGCGCCACGAATCACAACTTGCGCGAGCGCATGGCCAAGGGTCTGTTTCGCGAAGACTTGTATTACCGCCTGAATGGCCTGGTGGTAAAACTGCCGCCATTGCGCGATCGCACGGACCTGGACACGGTCGTGAAAAAAATCCTCGCAACGGAAGCGCCCGATACGCGCTACACGGTGGCGCCGGACATTCTGCGCATGTTTCACCAGCATAAATGGCCAGGCAACTTCCGTCAACTGACCAATCTCTTGCGCACGGCCATCGTCATGGCGGGCGACGAACATGAAATCTGTTTGCGCCACATGCCCGATGATTTCCTCGACGATATTGAGATGACGCAAGCGACTGCCGCCAGCGCCAGCACGGACCGCATGATCGCGGCGGGCGCCAACCTGGAAGAAATGGAGCAAAGCGTCATTCTCAAATCGCTCGATGCCCACGGCGGCAACGTCTCGGCCACGGCGCGGGCCCTGGGCATATCGCGCAACACGATCTATCGCAAGGTGCCGCATCTGAAATAAGCTAGCGTAGACGGGAAAAGCCGGGCGACATCGCGCGCCGGCCCCGCTTGTCGATGGTCATCAGGTCAACGCCTTCCATTTGCGCGGCCATCGCATGCGCGCGCGCCGCGCCCGTCACCATGAACGTTGTCGACAAACCATCGGCCAGCAAGCCCGTGGGTGCCAGCACCGTCACGCTGGCCAGTTCGCCCGGCGAATCGCCGTTCAACGGATCGAAGATGTGGTGATGCATGAAGTCGGGCGTGAACGTGCATTCGTAATCGCCCGACGTGGCCACGCTGCGCCCCTCCACTTTCAAGGTGGCCGCGAGGATTTCTGCATCGCGCGGATCCTGGATGCCCAAGGTCCACGGGCGGCGCAGGGACCGCTGTCTCCGCGCAACGAATTCGCCCGTATCGAGCAGCGCGTGCCGTATGCCGCGCGCCTGCACGGCCGCCAGCGCCATGTCCGCCGCGTAGCCTTGCGCCAGGCCATTCAAGGTCAGCGCCATGCCAGGCCGGAGAAAACGCACTTCCCGGCTATTCCACGCCAGTTGCCGCCAGCCTATCCGCGCCTGCGCTGCGCGCCGCAAGGTGTCCGTCGGCAAGCCGGCCTCGTCTGCTGCCGCGCGAAACAGCTGCCATAAGGGTTGCACGGTGATATCAAACGCCCCATCGCTCCATTGCGACAAGGCTTGCGCCTGCGCCAGCACGGCCAGCAGATGGGCGTCCGGCCGGGCCAGACGGCCGTCACGGTTCAGCTGGAAGACTTGACTGGCCGGGCTGTAAATGCTCATCAGGCGGTCGATATTCCTCGCTGCATGCAAGGCGTCCTCGATGGCCAGTTCGGCCTGGCGCTGATCGTGGTGCAACACGGTGACGGTAATCGTCGTGCCAAACGCCAGTGCGGCGCCTTGATAAGGCCGCACACCGGACGCCGTGGCCGTGCCGCGCGCCATGCTGCCAGGAAAAGACAAGCCCGCCATGCCGGACACGCTGCCTATCGCTGCGGAAATAAACGTTCTACGCTGCATTGCTGCTCTCCTCTGCCGTGACCTGGACGATGGGGATGGTGCGGGCACGCTTGATTTCCAGCATCAAAGGTGCGCATTTTTCATCGCTGGCATAAATCACGACGCAATCCATGCACTGGAAACATTCGCCGTAATCGACTTTCCCGCTAGCCGCGATGGCGTGATGCTCGCAACGGTGGCGGCAAGTCTGGCACGGTGTGCCGCACTCCTTGCGACGGGGAATCCAGTTGAACAGGCGAAACCGCCCCAGCAGCGCCAGTGCCGCCCCAAACGGACACAGGTAGCGGCAAAAGAATTTGTAGGAAACACTACTGAGCAGCAGCAAGCCCACGGCATACGCGACGAACGGCCAGGCCCGCACGAAGTTCAGGGTAATGGCCGTTTTAAATGGTTCCAGCTCGACCAGCTTGTCCGTGATCTGGCTGGAAAATACGCTGCTGCCCAGAATGGCCGCCAGCAAGCCATACTTGATCCATTTCAAGCGCCCATCCAGGCGCGGCTTGATTTTCCATTGCGGCAAGCGCAGCCACTGGCCCAGCTTGCCCGTGAATTCCTGCAGGGCGCCAAACGGACACAGCCAGCCGCAAAACGTGCCGCGCCCCCATATCAGCAGGCTGAGCAGCACGAACGCCCACAGGATCACCGTCATCGGGTCAAACAGGAAGAAGCCCAGGCTGCGCCCCGCCAGCAGCGCCTGGATGGCGCCCGTGATGTTGACGATCGATAACTGCCCTTGCGCGTAATAGCCGATGAAGCCAATCGTAAACACCAGGAACAGGCGGCGAAACCAGATAAATTGCCGGCCATCGCGCACCAGGCGTTTCTGCCAGGCCAATGCGCCGGCCAGCAGCGCCAGCCCGGCGAGCAACAGCAGCAACTCAGCCTTGCGCCCCTTCCACGTGCCGCGCCAGCTTGCATCGTCACCTTGCGGCGCCGTATAAAACTCGGCCGGCAGACGGTAACTGATATCGACATTGCGGGCGATGCGTTCGGGATACACGATGCCCTTGCTGCGCGTGATCGGCATGGTAAAAGCCAGCGGGCTGGCCGCATCGAGTCCCGCCTGGCTGATGACGCGCAAGACGGCGATATTCTCCGTCGGCAGCGAGGTCGTATCGGACAGGCTCAATTCCAGGTCCAGATCGCGCATGTCGATGGGCAAGCCATCCTGCTTCAGCAACAGCCGGTCCGGGACCGTGCCGCGCACGAAATCGTCGCCCAGCACGCTGTAGCGACCGCGCGACATGACGAGGATGGCGTGATCGCCTTCGTCCAGCCGGTTGCGCAGCTTGTTCCAGCTGCGTTCCGTCAACAGATTGCGCCCCGCCGTGGGCACGGACACGTACGCCAGGTACAGGTCGATGAACAAGCCATCGGGCGCACGCGTCGCTTCCGCATCGAGTCCCGCGCCGGGACTGCCGGCAAACAAGGTTTCCACATCCTTATTGCTCAAGCGTACGTGCTGGATCAAGCCCCGCTCGAGCATCTGCTCCACGCTGAGTTTCTCGAATACCTCCATGCGGATGCGGGCGATCTGGTCTGGGTCACGGCCTTGCCCAAATCCCAGTTTTTTGCGCGACACTTTCAAGGCCGAGGCCAGCACGCTTTGGTTGATGATGCGCACGGAGGCCGTGGCCTTCGACACGCCATCGATATCGACATGGGTCGCATCTGGCGCGCGTTTCTTTCTGGCATCGATGGCAATATTCTGTTTCAGCGACAAGCCCTGGTACTGCTTGACGAACTGAAACAAGGGCGCTTCGCCCAAGCCATCAAGAAACACGGGTTCATGCTGCGACAGCACGGCAACGTCGAGAAAACTGCCTTGCGGATCAATGGCGATCAGCAGATTGACGGGCACGCCGGAAAAGCCGGGAATGGGCGCCAGGTCCACGGATTCAAACACGTAGCCGATCAGCTCCGTGGCCGTGGCGTTTTGCTTGAACAGGGGCCAGACGGGCAAGTCGGTCTCCTTGTCGCCCACGACGATGGGAGCAGGAAAGCGCCGTGCCAGCTCGGCCTTGGTGAGCACGCCCGCCCACGCCTGTCCCAGAATAAACAGGAATAACCAGCATGCTATGAACAACCGCATTGTCCTCATGCACTACGCTCCGTGCGGCGCCTTGTCGCAAGGCGCCGCGTTCAGTAATTAGAAGAAAATAATGCCGCCCAGGGACACGCCATTCATCTTCGCTTCGCCACCCGTAAAGCCTTTCGAGCGCGTCTGGCCCAGCTCGCCCACCAGGGTGATCGCGCTGTTGAGCGAGTAGTACGCGCCCAGGGTCAGGTTGGCATTCGACTTCAAGCCGCCCGTGCCGGCCGTGTTGTCGTCGTTCTTGCTGATGCCGTAGGACAAGCCCAGCTTCAGCTTGTCCGTCGTCTTATACGTGCCTTGCAACAGCCAGTTCTTCGACTTGGTATCGCCCTGGTCCGCATCGGACAGGATGCCTAGCCCCTTGCCACCCTGGAAGTTGAGCAGCACGCCGGCCGGCCCCATCTGGTACGAGCCGCCCACTTCCACGCCGCGCATGGTCAAGTCATCCACGCCCGGCGTTTTCGAGGTGAATTTTTGCGACTTCACGCCCAGCCAGGCTTTCAAACCGTCCTGCGCATACGTCAGCTGCGCCTGCACTTGCGGGCTCGACTTCGAAGAATAGGTCGAGCCTGCAACAATCGGCGTATCGGAGACGGGGCTGACCAGCGCCACGTCGACGCCAATGCCGCCCGACTTCGGCGTGCTGTACATGATCTGGCCATAGTTGCCCAGATAGGTATAGCCGGCGCCGATATGGCCCAGGGTCACCCGGCCCCGCTGCGTCGCCTGCACGGGTGCGCCCGAACCCAACAAGGTCATGTCCGACAAAATCGCATTCGCGCCGAAGATGCCATAGTCGCGCCCCAGCTTGAATGTGCCCATGTGCTCATTGCCAAACGTAAAGAAGGCCTGGCGCACGTCGACCACGCTATTCTGGCTGATGGCGCTGTCCGTGGCCGTCGAGTTGTAGATGCCGATCAAGGCTTTCACGTCGTATTCGCCCAGGCGCGAGCTTGCGGAGGTGATCAAGCCATTCGGCAGCAAGCCGTTGCCGATGGTGGTGCGGTCCTTTTCTCCGCCGCAACCGAGCGCCTGCCCGCCCAGCGCCAGCCCGCCCACCGCATCGCCCGAACACGACACTTGCGTGTAATAGGCGTTGACGATGCCGCCCACCGACACGGTCCAGTCGCCAGCCTTGATATCGACGGCTTGCGCCTGCCCCACCGCTGCGATTGTCATGACACCCAGGCTCCCCAGCTTGCTCAATGTGTTCATTTGTTCTCCTCTTTCTTTTCTGTTTTTAGTGTGCACACCAATGATTGATGTACCTCAAGCTTTGGCAATAAGCGTGCCCAGAACGGCTCAGAGGGAGAAAGAGAAAAAGCGTAGTTAACGTGTGCAGCAGCGGATCAATCGCCACTGACAGTGTTCATTTTTTGACCGCAAGCAGGCGTATCGGGCATCCAGGTAAACAAAAAACTGACGGCCTGGGCCGTCAGCAAAAAGAAAACACCCGGCGGACAGGGAGACACCCATCCGTGTGGCCCGGATGCTTCACCCCGTTACTTCGACGCCAGCTTGAAGACCCACACGGAACCGCCCTGTTCCAGGAAGTTGACCTTCTTCGCCACTTCGCCGCCCCACAGCGGCACGGCGCCACCCCAGCCGGAGACGACGGCCACATATTGCGTGTCGCCATCCTGCCAGGTGACGGGCGGCGCCACGACGCCGGAGCCCGTCTGGAATTTCCACAGCTCCTTGCCCGTCTTCGCATCGACGGCTTTCAGGAAGCCTTCCGGCGTGCCGTAGAACACCAGGTTGCCGGCCGTACTCATCACGCCGCCCCACAGCGGCGCGTTGTTCTTGATTTCCCAGACGATCTTGCCCGTCTTCGGATCGATGGCGCGCATGGCGCCGATGTAGTCGTCAAACAGGGGCTTGATGGTGAAACCGGCACCGAGGAAAGCGCCGCCCTTCTTGTAGCTGATCGGCTCGTTCCAGATGTCCATGCCCCATTCGTTCGCCGGCACGTAGAACAGCTTGGTTTGCGGCGAGTACGCCATCGGCATTTGGTTTTTTGCACCGAGGAAAGCGGGCGCGGCAAACACGGTCGTGCCCTTCTTGCCCTCTTCGCCCTTGGTCGGGTCGCCAGGGCGGCCGACGGCAATGAAATTTGGCCGGCCCGTCTTCAGGTCGATGCTGCTGGCCCAGGTGATTTTCTTCACGAATGGAAAGGCGTTCTGCAGCTTGCCATTGGCCGCATCGATGACATAGAAGAAACCGTTGCGGTCGGCCTTGCCGCCGTAGCGCTTGCCATCCATGTCGAAGGTGACGAACTCGTTGGCGCCGTCGAAGTCCCACGCATCGTTCGGGGTATTCTGATACGCCCACTTGATCTGGCCCGTTTTCACATCCAGCGCCACGGTGGATGATGAGTACAGGTTGTCGCCGGGACGCAAGTGGCTGTTCCACGGCGCTGGGTTGCCGGTGCCAAAATATGCGAGCTTGGTTTGCGGATCGTAGGTGCCGCCCATCCACGTCGAGGCGCCGCCCGTTTTCCACAAGTCGCCCGGCCAGGTCTTGTTCGCCGTGCCGGACACGCCGTTATCGATGGCCTTGCCATCCTTGTCGTAGCGGTGACCCATATGGCCTTCCACGGTCGGACGGCTCCACACGAGATCGCCCGTCATCGGGTTGCGCGCTTCGACCCGGCCCACGATGCCGAATTCCCCGCCCGACACGCCCGTCAGCAGCAAGCCTTCGGCGATCAGCGGCGCGGCCGTCATCGAGTAACCAGCCGCGTAATCGTCCACTTTTTCCTTCCAGACGATCTTGCCCGTATTCTGGTCCAGCGCCACCAGGTAGGCGTCGAGCGTGCCGAAAATCACCAGGTTGCCGTACAGGGCGGCACCGCGGTTGACCACGTCGCAGCAGGGCATGATGCCGTCTGGTAAGCGATGCTCATACTTCCACAGCTTGGCGCCCGTTTTCAAATCGACGGCAAAGATGCGCGAATACGATGCCGTGACGAACATCTTGCCGTTGTGAATCAACGGCTGCGATTCCTGGCCCCGCTGCTTTTCGCCGCCAAACGAGAACGACCAGGCCGGCACCAGCTTGGCCACGGTCTTGTCATTGATCTGCGTCAGCGGCGAATAGCGCTGGCCCTGCGTACCCATGCCAAATGACAGGACGCTGGCCGGATTCTTCGCCGTGCTGTCGAGCATGGCATTGGTGACATTGCCCACGTCGGCCGCCTGGGCCAGCGATGCCAAACCCAAACCGATGAGTATCCCCATGATTTTTTTCTGCACAATCATCTCCCTCTGTTTTATTAGTATGTGTGTATCAAGTCTTGCGGTGCTCATGCGGCTGGGCATGCAACAGCGCGCACTCTTCATCGGTGAACAGGCGCGAGCGCGTCAGGAAGCGCTTGCCGGTGCCGTTGTCGAGTGAAAACATGCCGCCATTGCCGTCGACCACATCGATAATCAACTGGGTATGCTCCCAGTACTCGAATTGCTCGAGCCCCATGTAGAACGGTGTGCCATTCAAATTGCCGAGATAGATATCGGTGTCGCTGACATCGAACTCGCCCAGCGCATAGCACATGGGCGCGCTGCCGTCGCAGCATCCGCCCGACTGGAAAAACATCAGCGGGCCGTGACGCTGGCGCAACTTGTCCATCATTTCCAGCGCCGCATCGGTGGCGACCACCCGGGCAATTGCTGCACTCATGGCATCCCTTTCTGCGCGCCGCGCCTGGACTGCAGGCGCGGCGCCTGTTGCCGGTTTAGAAGAAGCCCAGCGCTTTAGGGCTATAGCTCACCAGCAAGTTCTTCGTTTGCTGGTAGTGGTCGAGCATCATCTTGTGGTTTTCGCGGCCGATACCCGATTGCTTGTAGCCGCCGAACGCGGCGTGGGCCGGATACAGGTGGTAGCAATTGGTCCACACGCGGCCCGCCTGAATGGCGCGGCCCATGCGGAAGGCACGCGAACCGTCACGCGTCCACAGGCCGGCCCCCAAGCCATACAAAGTATCGTTGGCAATCGCCAGCGCGTCGGCCTCATCCTTGAAAGTGGTCACGGACACGACGGGTCCGAAGATTTCTTCCTGGAAGATGCGCATCTTGTTATTGCCCTTGAACACGGTCGGACGCACGTAGTAGCCGCCTTCCAGGTCGCCCGCCTGCGTGTTGCGCTCGCCGCCGGCCAGCACTTCCGCGCCTTCCTGGCGGCCGATGTCGAGGTAGGACAGGATTTTTTCCAGTTGCTCCTGCGACGCCTGCGCGCCGATCATGGTGGACGAGTCGAGCGGGTTGCCCTGCTTGATGGCGGCCACGCGTTTGAGGGCACGTTCGATGAATTTCTCGTAGATCGATTCCTGGATCAGCACGCGCGATGGGCAAGTGCATACCTCACCTTGATTCAGCGCGAACATGGCAAAACCTTCCAGGCACTTATCGAAATAATCATCATCGGCATCCATCACGTCTTCAAAGAAGATATTCGGCGACTTGCCGCCCAGTTCCAGGGTGACGGGAATCAGGTTTTGCGCGGCATAACCCATGATCAGACGGCCCGTGCCCGTTTCGCCCGTAAAGGCGATCTTGGCGATGCGCTTGCTCGAGGCCAGCGGCTTGCCCGCTTCCAGGCCGAAACCGTTGATGATGTTCAGCACACCCGGCGGCAGCAGGTCGCCGATCAGCTCGATCAATACCATGATGGAAGCCGGGGTCTGCTCGGCCGGTTTCAAGACGACGCAATTGCCGGCGGCCAAGGCTGGCGCCAGTTTCCACACGGCCATCAGGATCGGGAAATTCCACGGGATGATCTGGCCCACGACGCCCAGCGGCTCATGGTAGTGATAGGCATAGGTTTCCGCATCGATTTGTGCGACGGAACCTTCCTGGGCGCGGATGCAACCGGCGAAGTAACGGAAATGGTCGATGGCCAGCGGAATGTCGGCATTCATCGTTTCGCGGATCGGCTTGCCGTTGTCGATGGTTTCCGCCGTGGCGATCAGGCTCAGGTTCTGTTCGATGCGGTCGGCGATGCGGTTCAGGATATTGGCGCGCTCGGCCGGCGAAGTCTTGCCCCAGGCATCCTTGGCGGCGTGCGCGGCATCCAGCGCCAGCTCGACGTCTTCCGTCGTGGAACGGGCGATTTCGCAAAACGGCAATCCTGTGATGGGCGTGATGTTAGGAAAGTATTCACCTTTTACTGGTGCAACGAATTTGCCGCCGATGTAATTGTCATAGCGTTGTTTGAAGGGATTGGCTACGCCCAGTTTGCTGATGTCTGCGAGATTCATGTCGTCCTCTATCGGGTTAATTAGAATGGAATTACTTAATTAAAATCAAACGTCCTGGTACAGATGGGGTGAGTACACGGAGTCTTCCGCAAATGCCGTGCCAGCTCGCCATCGCACTACAAACTTAGCCGGTTTTATCCCTGTTACAAGGGCGCGGCATCAACCCCGGCACGTTTTTCAGCGCAAGCCACCTGCTTGGGTGGGGACGTGGGCCTGTTTGCATTTTGAACAAGGTGAAGACGTCCTGTTCCAATCCGGGCCAGCCCTGCGGCATCTCCCCTGCGCCGCTGCACAATGGAACAGGTGTACCAGACTGGAACACCTGCGCCTGTGCCACCAAGGAATCAACGAATCACCACGCCCCAGGGCAATTCACCCACGGCAATGTCGGCCACCTTGCGCGCGCTGGCCGTGCCGATGACGGATACACTGTTCGAGCGGCCATTGGCCACGTACAGCTTGGCGCCGTCGGGCGTGATGGCCATATTCCACGGACGTTTGCCGACGGGAATGGTGGCCGTGACCTGGTAGCTGGCCGTGTCGATCACCATCACCGTGCCGTCCGTGCCATTCGAGACATACACCTGCTTGCCATCGGGATGGACCACGATGCCATTCGCATTCTTGCCCGCTGGAATGGTGGCAATCGCCTTGCGCGCGGCCATGTCGATCACGTACACGGCATTGACCAGTTCGCACGCCACATAGGCGCGGCCCGAGTCCGGACTGAAACCGATGCCGCGCGGACGCAGTCCCACGGCGATGGACGCGACCTGGCGGCGTTGCGCTACATCAATGACATCGACTTGCTCCGCCTCTTCCGCGCTGACCAGCAGCCAGCGTCCATCCGGGCTGAAGACGGCATGTTCCGGGTTGCGTCCCTGCACCTTGATATCGGCGAGCAAGGTGCCTGTCTGGCCATCGAGCAAGGCCACGCTATTGTTTTCCTCGACGGCCACTGCCACGTAATGACCGTCCCGGGAAGCGCTGACGCCTTCGGGCGACTTGCCCAGCGCCACCGTGCGCACGGGCGCGCCGGCAGCGTTATCGATCAGCAACAAGGCACTGCTGGCGGCATCCGTGACAAACAATTGCCGTCCGCTGGGGTCGGCGGCGATGCCGCGCGGCCGCTTGCCTGCCGCGATCTGGCGCACTACCTGGTCGGTAGCCGTGTCGATCACGCTCAAGGTGCCCGATTTTTCATTGGGGACATAGGCAAAGGGAGCTGCCTGGAGGGCGGTGCTGGCGAGCGCCGGCAGCAGCCAGCACACCTGGCGCAAGCGCGAGAAGAAGTTGGGCATAATCACCTTTTCAATGGCAAAACACAGGAAAAGCGCGCGGTAGCGGCGCATCTGCCCATTGCTGTATGCAAACGCCGTGCCACTGACACGCGTATAATTTCAGCCCACCAATGGAGACATGGCAGGCATATTGCTTGATACACCTACGCAGACCTGTACCGCGCACGCGATCAAGCAGGCTTTTATTCACATTGGAGAATCCGCATGCAGCACCGTTTCCGCCTGAACACCATCGCCAGCCTGTTTGTCGCCGGCAGCGCCACCCTCGCCCCCCACGTCTTTGCCGCCGAAGCAGCTGACCTGGCCGCCGGACAACTGATGGATACGGTGGTCGTCAGCGGCAGCCGCATCGCCCACCCCAGCCAGGAAGTGCCGGCCTCGATCGACGTGGTCGACAGCGCCCGCATCCAGGATGGCCAAATCCGCGTCAACGCGTCGGAAGCGCTGGCCGCCGTGCCGGGCCTGGTCGTGCAAAACCGCCAGAACTACGCGCAAGACTTGCAGATCTCGTCGCGCGGCTTCGGCGCACGCTCGGCCTTCGGCGTGCGCGGTGTCAAGCTGATCAGCGATGGCATTCCCGCCAGCATGCCCGACGGCCAGGGCCAGGCCGCCACTTTCAACCTCGATACGGCCGAGCGCATCGAAGTATTGCGTGGGCCATTTTCTGCCATCTACGGCAACCATTCGGGCGGCGTGATCCAGCTGTTTTCCAAGGATGGACAAAATCCCCCGTCCGTCGAACTGAATGTGACGGGCGGCAGCTACGGCACCAGCAAGGTCGATCTCTCGGCGCAAGGCCAGGCAGGCGGCATCGGCTACGTGCTCGACGGTTCGCGCTTCCGCACGGACGGCTTCCGCGACCATAGCGCCGCCACGCGCGAACAGGCGTTCGGCAAGATCACCGTCAAGCCCACGGCGGACAGCAAGCTGACCATCGTCGCCAACAGCCTGCATCAAGGCAATACGCAAGATCCGCTGGGCGCTACCTGGGCCACGTTTGCCGCCGACCCGCGCGCCGGTGAGGTCGACGCGACGGATACGCAAAACCCGAAACGCACCCTGGCCGAACGCTACAACACCCGCAAGAGCATCGACCACCAGCAAATCGGCGCCACCTATGAACAGTCGTTCGGCGATGACCGCCTGCACGTGATGGTGTATGGCGGCAACCGCGACGTGATCCAGTACCAGGCGTTTAATAAAGCATTCCAAAATACCAAAGTGGACGGTCTACTTAAGCATTCGGGCGGCGTGGTCGATTTCCGGCGCCAGTTCTATGGCATCGATACCAACTGGCTGCACGTGAACCAGTTGGCCGGCGGCAAGCTGAGCACCACCATCGGCATCGATTACGGCCGCTCCAGCGATGACCGCACCGGCTATGAGAACTATATCGGCGAAGTGTACGGATTGAAGGGCAAGTTGCGCCGCGACGAGCAGAATGTCGTGTCCAGCCTCGATCCCTATATCCAGGCGGAATGGCAAAGCGGTCCTTGGCTGCTCAGCGCAGGTGTGCGCTACAGCAGGATGAAAGTGGCGGTCGACGACCATTTCCTCAGCAACGGCAACGATAGCGGCAGCCTGGAGTTCAGCCACACGACACCGGTGCTGGGCCTGCTGTACAAGCTGACGCCGAACGTCAACGTGTATGCCAGCGCCGCGCGCGGCTTCGAAGCACCTACCTTGAACGAACTGTTTTACTCGGGCACGGGCGGCGGCTTCAATTTCAACTTGAAACCAGCGACCAGCACCAACCTGGAAGCAGGCGTCAAGGCGAGGATCAATAACAATACGCACGTCAACGCGGCCGTGTTCCAGATCAAGACCAACGACGAACTGGTGGTCGACAAGTCCAGCGGCGGGCGCACCAGCTACCGCAATGCGGGCAAGACCTTGCGCCAGGGCATGGAAGTGTCGCTGGACTCGAACCTGCCGTATGGCTTCACGACCAAAGTGGCGCTGACCAGCCTGCACGCCGTGTATGACCAGGCGTTTGGCAGCGTGCGCGAAGGCAGCCGCTTGCCGGGCGTGCCCAGCGCCAACTTGTTCGCGGAACTGGCCTGGAAAGATACACTCGACCGTTTTGGCGCGGCGCTGGAAAGCGTGGCCAGCAACCAGGTCTACGCGGAAGACAGCAATAGCGAAAAGCCGGCGCCCGGCTACACGGTGTTCAATGCGCGCGTCAACGCCAAACAAAACGTGGGGAATTGGCGCTTCAAGGAATTTGCCCGCCTGAACAATCTTTTCGACAAGACCTACGTGGGCTCCGTCATCGTCGGCGACAGCAACAAGCGCTACTATGAAGCGGCGCCGGGACGCAACTGGTTGCTGGGCGTCAGCGCCCAATATAGTTTCTAAAAATAAAAAGCCCGCGCATCGATCGATGCACGGGCTTTTCAACTCAAGCACGCTACGTCAGGGCCGCGCTTCCTTCACGCCATATTTTTCAAAGATGGTTTTCAATTCGCCGCTGGCCGCCATTTCGTTCATGGCTGCCTGCAGCAACTTGGCCACGTCGAGCTGCTGGCGGCTGACGGCCAGGCCCACGGCCCAACCGGCACGCGGCAAGCGGGCGAACGCCACTTCGCTCAAGGGAAAAGCGGGATCGCTTTTCAGCACCGATTCGATCTCCGAACGGTTGGCCAGCACGGCATCGAGTTGCCCTGCCTGCAATTGCTGCAGGGCTTCGGCCGCCGTGTCGAAGATGCGCACGTCGTCGCGGTACTTGCCATTGTCTTCACCCAGCATCAGCATGGCCGCGATCGAGACCTTTTCCACGCCGATGCGCTTGCCGGCCAGCGAAGCGACGCCATCGAATTGCGGCACGGCTTGCGCACTGCGCGCCAGGCGCACAGTTTCCACGTAGTACGGCGCGAAGATCTCGACCTTGTCGTTATCCGCCATCAACTTCTTGTCGACCGGCACATGCAGCATCACATCGGCGGGACCATAACCAAGGTAATGCCCCTTCCACACCATATTGCGCAAATCATCGTTCAAGTTCTCGCCGGCGGGAAATGGCAGCAAGCTCAGTTTCAAACCCAGCTTTTTCGCCAGCGCTTCGGCAATATCGATATCGATGCCCACGCCCTTGTCGGAAAACGGCGCGAATTCGTTGTACACAGCCACTTTCAGGCTGCCCGACTGCTGCACTTTTTGCCAGTCGGCACGCGCCGGCGCGGCTGCGCACAGCGCCAGGCAGGCGAGCGAGATCATCGCGCGCTTGCCCCGGAATTGAAATGAACGCATGGGACTCCTTCGTGATCAGTTCGACTTAATTCGACTCGCGGCGCGTTTCCAGATAGGTCTTGATGGCCCACATGGCTTCCTGGTTGAACACGCCTTCGAACGGCGGCATGTACACAGCGCCATTACGCACTTTACCGTGGCGTATGGTGGCCAGGTAGTAATTATCCGTCTCCTTGTAGCACGCCTGTTTCTTTGTCTCATTCTTGATACCGAAGCAATCGCGGTCCAGCTGGCGCAAGTCCGGCGCGATGCCGCCCGAGATGGCTTCGATGCCGTGGCAGCGGGCGCAATTCTGGTTGTAGGCCGAGGTGCCCACCGTCAAGGCCAGCTTGTTGCCCCGATACGGGTTTTGCTCGAGCCACTTGTCGCCTACCTTGGGCAAGCCCGTGGTATCGACGCCTTGCGGCGTGACATTGCCGTGCGCATAGGCATGCGGCAAGGTCAGCAGGGAAGTGAGGGCAACGGCGCCGGCGGCCGCCACGCCGAGCAGGGTACGAATGGAATAGGTCATGCTGGTCTCCTTGGTTTTTTAGTCAATACCAAAGAAGAGCAAATGCCATGCCATGCGTCTATGCCCCACATCCGGCCGACCATGTATCAATTTGGAACAGCTGCAACAGCCAGTTGTGTCAGCGCGCGCGTCAGGCGGCGGCCACCGTGCAGATGCTGCTCCGCTCCTGCTGCTCGAAAGTAATACGCACGGGCAAAAACCGGGCAATCACCTCCGCATTCGTCAGCGCATGTTGCGATACCTTGTTGCAACTGAAGCTACCGCCGCCGGCCAGCGCCATGGGCAGCAAGAGCTGGTCGGCCAGGTGCTCACCGACGGCCACGTCCGTCTTGAGATAGGCGCGCACCTCGTTCAACAGGCGCTTGGCCACGGATTCGGCCAGCAAGGACTTTTCACCGAACGAAGTAAACACTTCCGTGACATGCTCATGCTCGAGCGTCAGCAACAGGACGTTGCCCGGTCCCTGCTCCGCCGGCAAGCCGACGAGGCGCAACTGCTTGCCGCTCCAGCCCATGCCCCCGGCGACACGCTCGAGCTCCCGCTGCGCCACCTGCACATGCACGCCCGCCACCACGCTTTCCGCATACCCCGCCTTTCGTTCGCCGCGCTGCAGCAATGCGATGGGGCGCAAGCGCTGGCACGGTTGCACGGTGGCCATCACCTCGCCGCCGCCCGCAGGATGAAAGCCGTAGCGTTGCAGCGTAATATCCACCTCGGCCCCCATCTGTTCCAGGACACGGCCATATGCGCGCTGCAGGAAATGCACGGGCGGTGCCATGGCATTGTGCGTGCCGCCAGTGATGCGCACGGTGGATGGTCCATCCGCATGCAGCAGGGCCGGCAACAGAGTTTGCAATACCAGAGTGCAACTGCCCGCGCTACCGATGGCAAAGCGGTAATCGCCGCCGCGCAGAGGGCCGGGCACGAATTCCAGGCTCGACGCGCGCAGCGCCACCGGCGTCGTGCGCGCCCCGCAAATGGCGGTTGCCGCCTGCACGGCCAGCAGATGCTGGCGCAGCAAGCCGGGCTTTTCCCGCCCCGCGCGAATGTTAATCAGCCGAAACGGTTTCCCCGTGATCATCGACAGGCTCAGCGCCGAACGTAAAATCTGTCCGCCGCCTTCGCCTTGCGCTCCATCTATTTCTATCATCTCTGTTTTCTCTCTATTATCCTTTGACGCAGACGACCTGCTTCAAGATATGCACGACATCGACCAGCTCGCGCTGCGCCAGCATCACCGCATCGATATCCTTGTAAGCCATCGGAATTTCATCGATCACGTTTTCATCCTTGCGGCATTCCACGCCTTGCGTGGCGCGGATCTGGTCATCCAGGTTGAAGCGCCGCTTCGCTTCCGTGCGGCTCATCGTGCGTCCCGCACCGTGGCTGCAGCTATGGAAACTCTCCGCATTGCCTTTGCCGCGCACGATAAAACTCTTCGCGCCCATGGAGCCGGGAATGATCCCCAGTTCGCCCGCGCGGGCCGACACGGCGCCTTTGCGCGTGATCAATACATCCTTGCCGAAGTGGTGCTCCTTCTGCACATAGTTATGGTGGCAGTTGACGGCTTCCACGTGCGTCTGGAACGGTTTATGGATGACCGTGCGCACGGCGGCGATCAGGTTCTGCATCATCACTTCGCGGTTGTTGCGCGCAAAGCGTTGCGCCCAGCCCACCGCTTCCACGTAATCGTCGTAATGCTGCGTTCCTTCGGCCAGGTAAGCCAGATCCTGGTCGGGCAGGTTGATGAAGTGGGTGCGCATATCCTGCTTGGCCAGTTCGATGAAATGCGTGCCGATGGCATTGCCCACGCCGCGCGAACCGGAATGCAGCATGAACCATACGGAACCCTGTTCATCGAGACAGACCTCGACGAAGTGATTACCGCTGCCCAAAGTCCCCAGGTGGCGATAATTGTTCGTATTTTTCAGCTTCGGCGTTTTCAGGCAGATGGCATCGAATTCATCCTTCAATTGCAGCCATGCGGCATCGACCACCGAGGGCGGCGTATGCCAGGAACCCTCGTCGCGGCCGCGGTGTCCGCGCGTCTTTGGCGACATCCCGTGTGGAATGGCGCGTTCGATGGCGCTGCGCAGCGGCCCCAGATTATCGGGCAGATCATTCGCCGTCAGCGTGGTTTTCGCCGCCATCATGCCGCAACCGATATCCACGCCCACCGCCGCCGGAATCACGGCGCCCAAGGTGGGAATCACGCTGCCGATGGTCGACCCTTTACCCAGGTGGACGTCGGGCATGACGGCGATGTGCTTGTAAATAAACGGCAGGGTCGCCGTGTTGCGCAATTGCTTTTTAGCCGCTTCTTCGACGGGCACGCCACGTGTCCACATTTTCACAGGACGGCTACCTTCGGTATGCAGGACTTCGTATTCTTCTTTCTTCATCGCTTCTCTCATTTTCTATTGTAATCAGTACGACAACCCGACAAGGAGGGACAGGATTTTCTGGCGGCGTACTGCGCACGCCAGGCCGGTTTGACGCGGCTGATCGATGTAATCCTGTCTGCATTCGGGGCACTGCGGCGCATGACAAGTCTGGACAGGACGTCTCTTATGTAGTCTTGTCCGCATTCATGCGCTTTACTTCAACAACCGGTTGCCGCGATATCGATGGCGGCGATTTCTCCCACCCAGTGGGCGGGGTCCAGCTGGCCGGCGGCAAAGGCGGCGATGATCTTGAAGACGTCATCGGAAAAGCCGCCGATATTCAGGATATCCTCGCATTCCATCGCCTGCGTCGTGGCATGCGGCGCAATATCGATGCACACCAGTTTCGCCTGCGGATTGCGCTGCTTGAACACCTTCCATTGTCCCATCGTCGCCGTGGCGCCGCTGTGTTTCGCGTCGATCCACGATTCGTTATCGGACACATAAATCACCAGGTCGGCCAGCGCCTTCTTGCTGTTCATGCGCATCAGCGGTGCGCTGCAATTGGTGCCGCCGCCACCGATGGCCGCCAGCTTGGCCGCGTTCACCATCACGCTGTCATCCGCAGCCAGCCCGCACGTCACGACGCTGTGCTCGAACGGCAGCAACATCGCATCCGGGTTCTTGCGCAGCATGGCCGCCGCCACCAGCGCCGCCACATCGATGCAGCGCACGCTCGACGTGGCGCTGCCGCGAAAACCGCTGACGGGCGACGACATCGAGCCGGAGACGTCGGGGCACACCACCACCCTGCCAGCGATCCGCGGCACGTTCGCCAGCGCTATTTCCAGCGCCGCTTCCAGCGCATCGCGCACGATGGCCGGCACGCTCTCACCGGCCGCCAGGTACGCGGACAGCAGCTGGTACGGAAACACCCTTGCCCGGCCAATCGCCTCGGGATCGCGCAGCTTGGCAGCGATCAGTTCCGGCATGCCGGCTATCGCATACACGCCGTGACGCCCAAAGGTGTTCAGATTCATGCGCACCATTTGCCAGCTGCCCTGGCGGGCGATCTGCGCCCAATCCTGCGCGCTCAACGACAGCGCCGTCAGCATCTGGAACGGTACGTCCGGTATCGCTTGCGAAGGATCCGCCTTGTAGGCCTCGAACGCGGCCAGCGCCGGCGGCAGCGCCTTGGCATCGTAGGGCTTGCCGATCAGCCAGGCAAAGAATGCCTCCCGCCACGCTTCCTGCGGTTTCGGATGCACCATCTTCACCACGTCGGCCAGCGAAGGCGCATTGCCCACGGCGGCGGCCAGCAAGGCCTGTTCCGAAGCGGTGTTCAGCCATGCCTGCACGAGCTTTTTCGGACGCGATCCCAGCGACTTGCGTCCCACGGCGCCCGAACGCATGATCTGCACAAAGTTGCGCAGCATCTTGCCGTTGTTAATGACACGCCAGAATGCCGGTGCGAATTGCGCAGCACCCTGCCCCGCCAGCACGGCCACCAGCAAGGCCGGCATGTCTTTCATGTAGCCCCGTTCGCGGCAGTACACGGCCGTCTGCGCAATGAAGGCGGGGTCGACCGCCTGGCACAGCTCGAGTACTGTTGCCAGCTGCGCTTCGGCGCTGGCATAAAACGTCGTGTTCAGGCAGCCGGTGGCCGCGTATTGCGCCAGCTGATGCCGGGGCGTCAGCGCATAGGCTGGCGCGCCTTCCGCATTGCGCGCCAAGGCCGCTGGCAAGGTTTCTGTCTGTTGCGCGCTCTGGAATAACTGGGCGTTGGCCATTTTTCGTCCCTCTCTGCTCTCTACGTTTATCTCGCTGGTATCTCCTCTATTGCAAGCGCTGTGCCAGCTTTCAATAATTCCTCAAAAATTTTCATAACCAATTGATTTCATTAAGTAATATTTCCACGCAAGCTGTGCACTGAAAATATCCCTGTCATGGCGATTTGGAATACAATTATCTTTTAAGATAAATTTTTATCTCACATATGCAAGCAAAACGCACCGTCGTTATCGGTTTTCTCGGCACGCAGCTCGACAACGGCAGGGGAGCGGCACGCTGGGAAAAATGGCGTCCCAGCATCGCCCTGACCCAGCATGAGGACAAAATCATCGACCGCTTCGAGTTGCTGTACGCGGGCAGCCAGTTCGACAACCTGGTGCGCCAGGTGTCGCAGGATATCGCCAGCGTCTCGCCTGAAACCAGACTGATCTCCCATGAACTGCCTATCAGCGATGCCTGGGACTTCGAAAATGTGTATGGCGCGCTCTATGATTTTGCCAACAGCTACCCCTTCGATCCGGACAAGGAAGACTATTGGATCCACATCACCACCGGCAGCCACGTGGTGCAGATCTGCATGTTCCTGATGACGGAAGCGCGCTATTTCCCCGGCCGCCTCGTGCAAACGTCGCCGCCAAAGCGCCAGGGCGCCGGCAATCCCGGCAGCTACGCGCTGATCGACCTCGATCTGTCGCGCTACGACCAGATCGCCCAGCGTTTTACGCGCGAACAGGCCGAAGGCGTGGCCTTCCTGAAGTCCGGCATCGCCACGCGCAATGCCCAGTTCAACGGCATGATCGATGAAATCGAGCGCGTCGCCATCAAGTCAAAAGCCCCCATGCTGCTGATGGGGCCGACCGGTGCCGGCAAATCCGTCCTCGCGCGCCGCGTGTATGAACTGAAAAAATCGCGCCATCAGATCGATGGCAAGTTCATCGACCTCAATTGCGCCACCCTGCATGGCGATGGCGCAGCCTCCACCCTGTTTGGCCATATCAAGGGCTCCTTCACGGGGGCGGGCTCGGACCGGCCAGGCTTGCTGCGTAGCGCGCACAAGGGACTGCTGTTTCTCGATGAAATCGGTGAACTGGGGCTCGACGAACAGGCGATGCTGCTGAAAGCCATCGAAGAAAAGCGCTTCTTTCCCGTCGGTGCCGATACGGAGGTGCAAAGCGACTTCCAGCTGATCGCCGGCACCAACCGAGATTTGGGCATAGAAGTGGCAGCCGGCCGCTTCCGCGAAGACCTGTATGCGCGCATCAATCTGTGGACATACGAATTGCCGGGCCTGGCGCAGCGCCCGGAAGATATCGAGCCGAACCTGGAATACCTGCTGACGCAATACAGCGCGGAGACGGGCGAACGAGTGCGCTTCAACAAGGAGGCACACGAGCGTTTCATGCGTTTCGCCACCCTTCCCACCTCGGCATGGAAGGGTAATTTCCGCGACCTGTCCGCCGCTGTCACGCGCCTGGCCACCCTGTCGGAAGCCGGACGCATCACGGATGGCGTCGTCGACGAGGAAATCCGGCGCTTGAAGCGCATGTGGCAGCAGCATGACAAGCCCGCCGCCAGCACGGAAATCGACCTGGCCGATGTCATGGGAAGCGAGGCAGCCGCGCAGCTCGACCTGTTTGATGTCCTGCAACTGAGGTCGGTAATTCAGGTATGCCAGCAATCGAACAGCTTGTCCGATGCGGGTCGCAAGCTGTATGCCGTATCGCGTGATGCGAAGGCCAAACCAAATGACGCTGACAGGTTGAAAAAGTATCTGACGAAGTTTGGCTTGAGCTGGGAAGACGTGAGTCGATAAAACGCAGCACCCGAACACCCGGGGTCAGACCCTCCACACCGCCAACGCCAGATTCAACGCCAACGCGCGAGGGGGTCTGCCCCCAGCCTTCGTTTGGGGTTCGCCATCACAAACCGCCAGACGAAAAAAAACCCGACCATTTCTGATCGGGTTTTTCTCAAGAAACAACAGCCGGGGCTGTTGCTTCAAATAACAAGCCTGACGATAACCTACTTTCACACTGGTTGCAGCACTATCATCGGCGCAAAGTTGTTTCACGGTCCTGTTCG
>NZ_PDZK01000012.1:0-20098 GCF_002735655.1 Janthinobacterium sp. BJB446
TCGCCACCAGAGCAAGCTCCGTGCTGCCGTTCGACTTGCATGTGTAAGGCATGCCGCCAGCGTTCAATCTGAGCCAGGATCAAACTCTTCAGTTTAATCTCTGTTACTTTGCCATTTTATTGGCACCATCATTGCTGATGGGTCGCTCACTCAAAAAACTGACAGGCTACTTCCGAAGAAGTATCCTATTTCATTATTTCTTGTGAACATTTGATATTTTAAGTTTTACAGCAATCCGAAGATCACTGCTGCACTTA
Source organism: Janthinobacterium sp. BJB446 (assembly GCF_002735655.1). Lineage (NCBI taxonomy): Bacteria > Pseudomonadati > Pseudomonadota > Betaproteobacteria > Burkholderiales > Oxalobacteraceae > Janthinobacterium > Janthinobacterium sp. BJB446. The sequence continues at coordinate 258 of NZ_PDZK01000012.1, forward strand.
CATCAAATGCCCACACTTATCGACTGTTAATTGTTAAAGAACTGTATTCGGCACTGCTTTCGCGCTATCGACAAAGCGTTGTGTTTGTCAGCTGCGAAGAAGGAAGAGTATGAAGCGTTTCGGCCATTTCGTCAACCTTCTTTTTTACTACCCAGCCCCGGAAGGCTGTCCCTTTTGTGCCGCAAACCAGTGCGTCTCATCGGGGAGGCGAATCATATCAAAGACCGTCGAAGTTTGGCAAGCGCTTTTCCAGGAAAGCGTGCATGCCTTCTTTTTGCGCAGGCGTACCGAAGGCGGCCTGGAACAAACGGCGCTCGTAGGCGACGCCATCCGTCAAGGTGGTTTCAAAGGCGCGGTTGACGCAATCCTTGATCATCATGGCAACCGAAGTCGGCATGGCGGCAATGGTCTTGGCAGCAGCCAGGGTTTCTTCCAACAACTTATCGGCCGGCACCACGCGCGACACGAGGCCGATACGCTCCGCCTCGGTGGCGTCTATGGTGCGCGCCGTCAGCAACAGGTCCATGGCCTTGGCCTTGCCAATGGCGCGCGGCAGACGCTGCGTACCGCCCGCGCCTGGCGTGACGCCAACCTTGATTTCCGGCTGGCCGAATTTGGCGCTGTCGGCAGCGATCAGGAAGTCGCACATCATGGCCAGTTCGCAGCCGCCACCGAGCGCATAGCCAGCCACCGCGCCCACCACAGGTTTGCGCACGCGCAAGATATGCTCCCAGTTACGGCTGATGTAGCCCTGGGTAAAAGTGTCCGGATAGGTGTAATCGGCCATGGCGGCGATGTCAGCGCCGGCGGCAAACGCTTTTTCGCTGCCCGTGAGGACGATGCAGCCGATATTCTCGTCGGCATCGAACTTCAGCAAGGCGGCGCCCAGCTCATTCATCATGTTGTCGTTCAAGGCATTCAATGCCTTCGGGCGATTCAGGCGGATGACCGCCACTTTGTCCTGGATATCGATGATCAAGTCTTCGTATTGCATATAGTCTCCTCTGGATGAACACGGTGCAACGATTGTAGCGGCTAACGGCAGCGGCGCGGCAGGCGCGCTGCTATTATTGTGAGCCTGATCATTTTCATATCGAGCAAGATATTTTCTCCTCCCTCTTCCAGTACTGCGCCCATTACCTGCGCGGCGACGGCAGCGCCGCCAGCGTCAATTTCCGCCGCCTGTGGTTCAGCAACGGCCTCAATTGCTTCGGCGCCCAGATCACCTCGCTGGCCCTGCCCTTGTGTGCGGTACTGTTACTGCATGCGACGCCAGAACAGATGGGCGTGCTGGTTGCCTTGCAGGCGCTGCCGTTCGCCCTCTTCGGCTTGCCCGTCGGCGTGCTGCTGGACCGGCGCAGCAAGCACCCGATCATGCTGTTCAGCGAAAGCATGTCCGGCCTGGCTCTGGCCAGCGTGGCCGTGGCTTACTGGTGCGGCGTGCTGTCCATGCCGTGGTTATATATAGTGGGGTTCATCATCGGCACGGGCTTCGTCGTCGGTGGCGGCGCCGAACAGGTGTTTCTGACTTTCCTGGTGGGCCGCGACGGCTTGATCGATGCGCAATCGAAATTTGCCGCCACCGAATCGGCGTCGCGCCTGATCGGGCCCGGCCTGGCCGGCGTACTGGTGCAAGTCTTGTCAGCGCCCGTCGCCATCCTGTGCACGGCTTGCGGCTATCTGATTTCCGTCTTCAATTTGCGTGCCATGAGCGTGCGCGACCCGCGCCCCGCCCCATCCGACAAGCACGCCTTGCGCGACATCGCCGACGGCTTGCTGTTCGTCTGGCGCGAACCGCTGCTGCGCGCGCTGGCGTGGGGCGCCGGCATCTGGCACTTCCTGTTTTACGCCAGCATGGCCTTGACGGTGTTGTTCGCCACGCGCGACCTGGGCATGAGTCCTGGCGTGCTGGGCATGACGCAGATGCTGGGCGGCGCCGGCGTGCTGCTCAGCGCCTTCATCGTCAAGCCATTGACGAAGCGCTACGGCGCCGGCCGCACCATCCTGATCGGCCTGGCATCGACCTCGCTCTGCTTTGCCCTGACGCCAACGATTCCCGCCGCGCTGTTCGGCAGCGCGGCCGCCAGCGCCGTCGCGTATGCCATATTGATGTTCTTTTTCGATTGCGGCGTGATGCTGTTCTTTATTCCCTACCTGGGTTTGCGCCAGAAAGTCACGCCCGATCCCATGCTGGGCCGCATGACGTCGACCATGCGCTTCCTGACGGTGGCGACGGCGCCGCTGGGCGCGCTGGCCGCCGGCTGGATCGCGGAACACTTTGGCGTGCGCAATGGCCTGGCCTGCATCGCGGCCGGCAGCATCTTGTTGACAGCCGCCATGGTGTGGGGCACGCCGCTGCGTAGCGTGCGCACCTGATGCGATGAACAGGCATACACTGCTAAAAGATTGCCTTGGCGACACTATTCACGCCAAAGCCTGTGAGGTTTGATTTATATCAAGGTTTTAATTGATGTAAATCCATAAGCTGTCTTACATCACTTGAGGAGCACGCCATGTTTAACACCATCTTATTTCCCACCGACGGCTCGCCGTTGTCCGACAAGGCCGCCGAGACCGCCCTCGCCTTCGCCCAACTGAACAAAGCCAAGCTGGTCGCCATCAGCGTGGTGCAGCCTTTCCCGTTTTCGCCGATGGCCGACGGCGGCATCGTACTCGACGCCAGCCTGTATGAACAGCAGATGCAGGAAGCGTCGCAACGCGCCATCGACAAGATCGGCGCAGCGGCAAGCGCTGCCGGTGTACCCTTCGAAGGCGTGGTGGCCGTGTCACCGAGCCCGCACGATGAAATCGTCAATGCGGCGCAGACCTATCATTGCGACATCATCCTGATGGCCTCGCATGGCCGCAAGGGCTTGAACAAGCTGTTCGTGGGCAGCGAAACGCAAAAAGTGCTGGCCCACACGCACTTGCCAGTGATGGTTCTGCGCTAAGCTGACGCCAGACCATCACCCGCCGGCGCCGCGCACCTCCTCTAGCGCGCCGGCGCCTGTTTCGGCAACAACACCCACACGGCGCCGCTCTGCTTCATGCGGCCCGCATTCTCGGCCGCTTCCGCGCCAAAGCCAAAGAAATAATCGACACGGATCGGCCCGCGAATGGCGCCGCCCGTATCCTGCGCCATCACCAGGCGCTGCATGGGGATCTCGCTATTGGCTTGCGTGGTGGACAAGAACACGGGCGCGCCCAGCGGCAAGAAACGCGAATCGATGGCTACCGAGCGCTGCGGCGTCAGCGGCACGCCCAGCGCGCCCTTCGGCCCCACTTTCGGGTCGGGCAGGCGCTCCTCCTTGAAGAAGACATAGCTGGGATTAGCGTTGAACAATTCATCCTTGCGCGTGGGATGGCCGGCGATCCACGCCTTGATGCCTTGCGCGGATGCCTGGCTCAAGGTCAGCTCGCCCTTGTCGACCAGGTAGCGGCCGATCGATTTATACGGATGGCCGTTTTGATCCGCATACGCCACGCGCACGGTTTCCTGCGTATCGGTCAACTGCACGCGCCCGGAACCCTGCACTTGCAGGAAGAAGGCCTCGACTTCGTCATCCACCCACAGCAATTCCTTGCCCGTGACGGAGGTGGCGCGCTCGATGTCGGCGCGGGTTGCGTACGGTATCACCTTCTTGCCGACCAGCTTGCCCCGCAAGCGCATGTTTTTCAATTCCGGATACACGCCGGCCAAGTCCACCGAAACCAGGTCGTCAGGCACCTTGTACAGTGGTGTCTGGTATGGACCGCCGCGCTTGCGCGCGCCGTGCAGCAACGGCTCGTAATAACCGGTCACCAGTCCAGTATTGGCGCCATCGGCGGTGATGACTTGATTGGGCACAAAGAAGGTCTCGAAAAACAGGCGGATGGCCTTGTCGCTGTCGGCATTCACCTGGCGCGCAATCGTGCACGATTCTTTCCAGTCCGGACGCTTGACCAACACGCCGCACGACGCCATGAAGGCGGGCCAGGCCGCGCGCATGTCGTCGCGGGCCCAGCCTGGCAAGGCGGCGAACTTGGCGGGCACGAAAGTGGGGGCTGCCGCATCCGTGGCATCCTTGGCGTCGGCAGGCTTGGCCGGCACCGGCCTGACGACGGTCGGCGCGATGGCGGGCGCCTTGCCGCTGGAGGCAGCGGGTGGCGTGGACGGCGTGGTGCAGGCGGAAAGAGTCAGCGCGACGCCGGCGATTGAAACGAGTAGACTACCGCGTGTAAACAGACGGCTGGTAAATGGGCTGCGTGTAAATAACATAGGGATGCGTATGTGGATCTTGATGATAGAGGCGCTGGTGGCGTTCTTCTTGCTGGCATTTATAGTCTGGTGGACCATGTATTCGGGCAAAAAGCCCGCACCGCCGGCGCGCAAGCAGCTCAGTGAAGAACAGGACGCCACCGAAAAACTGAAATAGGGGGCGCACGCCCCCGGCGTTTCCTTAATGCAGGGTGCGCGGCACCGACAGCACGAACTCGGGAATCGGCGCTTCGAACTGATGGCCGTCTTCGGCCACGCAAAAGTATTCGCCGTGCATCGAGCCTTGCGGCGTGCCCAGCATGGTGCCGCTCGTGTATTCGAACTGCTCGCCCGGCTGCAGCAGCGGCTGGTGGCCGACGGCGCCCAGGCCCCGCACCTCTTCCACCTTGTTGTTCGCATCCGTGATGACCCAGTGGCGCGAAATCAGTTGCGCGCCAGCCGTGCCCGTGTTGACGACGCGGATCGTGTAGCTGAACACGTGCCGCCCCTGGTCGGGTGCCGATTGATCGGGCAGGTATTGCGTCTTGACCGTTACCGTAAATTCATAAGTCGCCATCGTCATTCCTATTCAGACATTGCCAGTCATATTGAGTGTCGCGCGCGCCGCATTGGCCATCGCGCGATGCGTATTCTGTATTTCACCGTACTTCAATGAGGCACGGTAGCGGCGTCAGGCGTAAAATAGCGCAAATCGCATTTTCTATCCTTTGGCTACTTCACCATGACAACATTCCGTATCGCTCCCAGCATCCTGTCCGCCGACTTTGCCCGCCTGGGCGAGGAAGTGCGCAACGTCGTTACCGCCGGCGCCGACATCATCCACTTCGACGTGATGGATAACCATTACGTGCCGAACCTGACCATCGGCCCGCTGGTGTGCGAAGCGATCCGCCCGCACGTGCAAGTACCCATCGATGTGCATCTGATGGTCAAGCCTGTCGATCGCATTATCCCGGATTTCGCCAAGGCTGGCGCGAACATCATCACCTTTCACCCGGAAGCGTCGGATCACGTCGACCGTTCGCTGCAGCTGATCCGCGACAATGGCTGCAAATCGGGCCTGGTGTTCAACCCGGGCACGCCGCTGCACTACCTGGAACACGTGATGGACAAGATCGACATCATCCTGATCATGTCCGTCAACCCGGGCTTCGGCGGCCAGTCCTTCATTCCGCAAGCGCTGAAGAAGATTGCCGAAGCGCGCCGCATGATCGATGAGTCGGGCCGTGACATCATGCTGGAAGTCGATGGCGGCATCAAGATCGACAACATCGCCGCTGCCGCTGCCGCCGGCGCCGACACCTTCGTCGCCGGCTCGGCCATCTTCGGCAAGCCGGACTACAAGGCCGTCATCGACGCCATGCGCGCCGAGCTGGCCAAAGTAGCGGGCGCCTGATGCAAGCGTGCACGGTGAAAGACCACGTACTGGCCGGCGTGCGCGCCGCCATCATCGACCTCGATGGCACGATGCTCGACACCGTGCCCGATTTTCATGTCGCCATCAATGGCATGCGCGCCGAACTGGACCTGGCGCCCATCAGCGCCGAAACCATCGAACTGATGGTGGGCAAAGGCTCGGAAAACCTGATCCGCACCGTGCTGGCGCTCGACTTCGATGCGGCCGGCGTGGAACAGCGTTTCGAGCAGGCGATGGACGGTTACCAGCGCCATTACCTGGCCATCAACGGCCAGTTCAGCACCCTGTACCCGGATGTGGAAGAGGGACTGGCGGCGATGAAGGCGGCGGGCTTGCGCCTGGCCTGCGTCACCAACAAGCCGATCGCCTTCGCTCTGCCCCTGCTGAAACTGAAAAACCTGGACCAGTATTTCGAGATCGTCTACGGCGGCGATTCGCTGCCGCAGAAAAAACCGCACCCCATGCCGCTGCTGCAAGTGTGCGCGGACTTCGACTTGCCGCCCTCCAAAGTGGTGGCCATCGGCGACTCCTCGAATGACGCACAAGCGGCCAGGGCTGCGGCTTGCCCCGTACTGACGGTACCGTATGGCTACAATCACGGACACTCTATACACGATACCGATTCCGATGGTATAGTAAAGACACTGCTCGAAGCAGCCCGTTTTATTAGCATGCAAAATTAACCAGCATACTGACCAAACCCAACACCATATCGTGAACACGTTTCTCATCAAAAAACACAATGTCACCCAAACCGGCTCGATTGAGGCCTGGCTTTGGCGACGCTGGCAATCCTGGCAGGCCTAAGGGCCGAGCCGTTACGATTGCTGCCGGCTGCACACGCGTCCTTTGCGCATTTTGCGCATATTGCATGTCCCGGCAAGTTTTTTGATAACCCACCGCAGGGTTTGTGCACTATGCACACTCATACCCTGACGGCATGGAGAGAAACATGACCGAACTCGAATTCAAATCGCTGGCCCAGCAAGGCTACAACCGCATCCCCCTGATCGCGGAAGCGTTCGCCGACCTGGAAACCCCGCTCACCCTGTACCTGAAACTGGCACAGTCCCAACAAGGCGGCAAGAACACCTTCCTGCTCGAATCCGTCGTCGGCGGCGAACGCTTCGGCCGCTATTCCTTCATCGGCTTGCCCGCCACAACCGTATTGCGCAGCTACGGCAAGTGCACCGAAATCGTCAAGAACGGCAGCGTGATCGAAGAACACGAAGGCAATCCGCTCGACTTCATCGAACAGTTCCAGTCGCGCTTCAAGGTGGCCCTGCGCCCCGGCATGCCGCGCTTCTGCGGCGGCCTGGCCGGCTACTTCGGCTACGACACCGTGCGCCACATCGAGAAAAAACTGGCCGGCGGCGCGCCGAAAGATGACTTGAAGCTGCCCGACATCCAGCTGATGGTGACGGAAGAACTGGCCGTCATCGACAACCTGTCCGGCAAGCTCTACCTGATCGTCTACGCCGACACCACGCAGCCCGAATCGTTTTCGAAAGCACAGCAGCGCCTGAAGGACTTGCGCATGATGCTGCGCCGCGGTGTCGATGCACCCGTCACCAGCGCTTCCGTACGCACGGAAACTATCCGCGATTTTTCCAAGGAAGACTACCTGAAGGCCGTCGCCAAGGCGCATGAATACGTGATGGCGGGCGACCTGATGCAGGTACAGATCGGCCAGCGCATCCGCAAGCCGTATGTCGATTCGCCGCTGACACTGTACCGCGCCTTGCGTTCGCTCAATCCGTCGCCGTATATGTACTTCTATAATTTCGGCGACATGCAGATCATCGGCGCCTCGCCGGAAATCCTGGTGCGCAACGAGAAGACGGCGGACGGCGGCAAGAAAGTCACCTTGCGTCCGATTGCCGGCACCCGTCCACGCGGCGCCACGCCAGAGCGCGACGCCGAACTGTCGGCCGAGCTGCTGGCCGATCCGAAGGAGATCGCCGAGCACGTGATGCTGATCGACCTGGCGCGCAACGACATCGGCCGCATCGCCGAGACGGGCAGCGTGCACGTCACGGACCGCATGGTCATCGAGAAATACTCGCATGTGCAACACATCGTCTCGAACGTGGAAGGCAAGCTGAAAGACGGCCTGTCGAACCTGGACGTGCTGCGCGCAACCTTCCCTGCCGGCACCCTCACGGGCGCGCCGAAAGTGCGCGCCATGGAGGTAATCGACGAACTGGAAATCACCAAGCGCGGCATCTACGGCGGCGCCTGCGGCTATCTGTCGTTTGGCGGCGAAATGGACGTGGCGATCGCCATCCGCACGGGCGTGGTCAAGGACGGCATGCTGTATGTGCAGGCCGCGGCCGGCATCGTGGCCGACTCCATCCCCGAAATGGAATGGCAGGAAACCGAGAACAAGGCGCGCGCCGTACTGCGCGCCGCCGAACAAGTGCAAGATGGCCTGGATGGAGGGTTTTAAGATGCTGCTGATGATCGACAACTACGACTCCTTCACCTACAACATCGTGCAGTATTTCGGCGAGTTGGGCGAAGACGTGCGGGTCTACCGCAACGATGAAATCACAATCGCACAGATCGAGGCGCTGAACCCGGACCGCATCTGCATCTCGCCCGGCCCGAAAGCGCCGGCACAGGCGGGCATTTCGGTCGAAGTGCTCAAGCACTTCGCCGGCAAGAAGCCGATATTGGGCGTGTGCCTGGGCCACCAGGCCATCGGCGAAGCGTTTGGCGGCAAGGTCATCCGCGCCAAGCAAGTCATGCATGGCAAGACTTCCCTCATCGCGCATACGGGCGTGGGCGTTTTCAAAGGCTTGCCCAGCCCCTTCACAGTGATCCGCTACCACTCTTTGGCGATCGAACGCGCCTCGCTGCCTTCCTGCCTGGAAGTGACGGCGTGGACGGACGACGGCGAAATCATGGGCGTGCGCCACCGGGAATACGATATCGAGGGCGTGCAGTTCCACCCCGAATCGATCCTCTCGGAGCACGGCCACGCCCTGCTGAAGAATTTTCTCGAGCGCTGATTTTCCGCGCACGCCACGGCGTGCCATCAGTGTCGTCCTGCGCCATCATTGAAGAAGGAAGCATCATGCCGATCACCCCACAAGAAGCCCTGCTGCGCTGCATCGAACACCGCGAAATCTTTCACGACGAAATGCTGTACCTGTTCCGCCAGATAATGTCCGGCGAAATGTCGGCCACCATGATAGCCGCCCTCACCATGGGTTTACGCGTGAAAAAGGAAACCATCGGCGAAATCGCCGCCGCAGCGCAAGTGATGCGCGAGTTTTCCACCAAGGTGCCCATGGCCGACACCACCAACCTGCTCGACATCGTCGGCACGGGCGGCGACGGCGCGCACACTTTCAATATTTCCACCGCCTCGATGTTCGTGGCGGCGGCGGCCGGCGCGCGCGTCGCCAAGCATGGCGGGCGCAGCGTCTCGTCCTCGTCCGGCAGCGCCGACGTGCTGGACTCCCTGGGCGTCAACATCAACCTGCAGCCCGAGCAGATCGCCCAGTCGATCGCGCAGACGGGCATCGGCTTCATGTACGCGCCGAACCACCATGCGGCCATGAAGCATGCGGCGCCCGTGCGCAAGGAGCTGGGCGTGCGCACGATTTTCAATATCCTCGGTCCGCTGACGAATCCGGCCGGCGCGCCGAACATCCTGATGGGCGTGTTCCATGCCGACCTGGTCGGCATCCAGGTGCGCGTGCTGCAGCGCCTGGGCGCGCAGCACGCCATCGTCGTGTATGGCCGCGACAATATGGATGAAGTCTCGCTCGGTGCCTCTACCCTCGTCGGCGAACTGGTCAACGGCGAAATCCGCGAATATGAAATCCATCCCGAAGACTTCGGCATGTCGATGATCGCCAGCCGCAACCTGAAAGTGGCCGATGCCGCCGAATCGAAGGCCAAGATGATGGAAGCGCTGCGCGGCGAGCCAGGTGCCGCTGCCGACATCGTCGCCCTGAACGCGGGCACGGCGCTGTACGCGGCCGGCGTGGCCAGCTCGATCGAAGACGGCCTGGCGCGCGCGCGCGCCGCCGTCAGCTCGGGCGCGGCGCTTGCGAAACTCGCTCAATTCGTGCAAGTCACGCAGCAGCTGGGCACCCCGGCGCAAGCGTAAGCCACCGTCCTCCTTTATAGAATAGCGACCATCATGTCCGACATACTCGATAAAATCCTGGCCGTGAAGGCCGATGAAGTGGCCAAGGCCAAAGCCCGCCGCAGCCTGGCCAGCCTGCGCGGCGACGTGGAAAGCGACAGCGCACTGCGCGCCGGCCTGCGCGGCTTTGAAGCGAGCCTGCGCCAGCACATCGCCGCCGGCAAGCCCGGCATCATCGCCGAAGTGAAAAAAGCGTCGCCGTCGAAAGGCGTGATCCGCGCCGACTTCCGTCCGTCTGATATCGCCGCCAGCTATGCATCCCATGGCGCGGCTTGCCTGTCCGTGCTGACGGACGAACAGTTCTTCCAGGGATCCGTGGAGTATCTGCAGCAGGCGCGCGCCGCCTGCGCCATCCCCGTGCTGCGCAAGGATTTCATGGTCGACATGTATCAGATCTATGAAGCGCGGGCCATGGGCGCCGACTGCATCCTCCTGATCGTCGCGGCGCTCGACCATGGCCTGATGGCGGAGATGGAAGCGTGCGCCCACGAACTGGGCATGGGCGTGCTGATCGAAAGCCACGACGGCGAAGAGCTGACGGCGGCCCTGAAACTCAAGAGCGCACTGATCGGCATCAACAACCGCAATCTGCGCACCTTCGAAACGTCGCTCGACACGACCATCAATCTCTTGCCGCGCATCCCGCAAGACAGATTGATCATCACGGAATCGGGCATCCACAGCACGGCCGACGTGCAACGCATGCGCGACGCGCACATCCACAGCTTCCTCGTGGGCGAAGCGTTCATGCGTGCGCCAGACCCCGGCGTGGAGCTGGAACGCCTGTTCAGCTAAACCATGGTAGGCTGGCAGGCATGAGACACGCGATAATCGTCCTTGCCACCGCCAGCCTGCTGTCGGCTTGCCAGACTGCGGCCCCGCCAGCGGCGCGCACGCCCACACCTACGCCCGCTCGCACGCCCGCCGCGATACAGCTCGCCGCCAGCATCGACGCCTACAAGTCACTGGTGGCGCAGCAGATCATGGAGGCCAACGGGGCATATACGTTCAGCGGACGCCTGCCGCCCATGCTGCCGGCCATCGTCGTGCTCGACCTGAGCGTGGGGCCCGACGGCGAGCTGAAAAGCGTGCATGTCCACCGTTCGCGCGACAGCGAAGCATCGGCTGCGGCCCTGGCCGCCGTGCGGCGCGTGCAGGCGCTCTTTCCGCCGGCGGCACACCTGATGCGCCGCCATGCCAAGACCTTCGATTTTTCCGAAACCTTCCTCTTCAACGACCAGTACCGATTCCAGCTGCGGACATTGTCCGGTCCACAGTAAGCGCAGCGGTATCGAGTTCGATGCGGTCGCGTCCCCGCTCCTTGGCCAGGTACAGGGCCGCATCGGCGCGCGACAGCAACTGTTCCAGCCCTTCCACCACCGATGCCTGGCAAGCGACGCCGATGCTGACCGTACACGAAGGCAGTCCCGCATGACTGGACTCACGCAGCAAGGTGCGGATGCGTTCGGCCACGCCCAGCGCACTTTGCGCCGGCATGTCCGGCATCAGCACGACGAACTCCTCGCCGCCGTAACGCGCCACGCAATCCGATTCGCGCAAGGCCCCGCCGATGACAGTGGCCACATGCGCCAGCACCTGGTCTCCCACCGCGTGACCGTAGCGGTCATTGATCGATTTGAAGTAATCGAGGTCGATGCTGAGCAGTGTCAGCGGCAAACGGCGGCGCCGCAGATTGCCCATTTCGCGCGCATAGGCATCGCCAAAGCCGCGCCGGTTCAGCACCTGCGTCAGCGGATCGTGGGTCGAGCGGCGCTCCAGTATCTGCTGCAAGCGACGCGTCGCCACCGTCATGAAGCCCACCGTCAGCAGCAGCGCCATGAAATTGGCGACCGCCAGATAGATGCCGGCCGGCGTGCCGGCCACCGTCAGGTTCACGCTGGCGCCGCCATGCAGCAAGGCAGACACGCCGCGCGCCAGCACCACGATCGCCTGCGTCAGCATCAGCGCGCCAAAGAAAAAACTCGAGAAATGGCGCTCGCCATGGCGCCACACCAACTGCGCCTGGCGGGCGTAAAACAGGAAGACCAGCAGCGAGAAGACCGCCACGCGCGCCGAGAAATCAGGGTGCACCAGCAGCCACCAGCTATTGCCGGCGATGGCCAGGGCAAGTATCAGCAGATAGGCGCGGCGGCTGGGTGCCAGTCCAAAGAATGTCTCCGTGCCCAGCATCGACAGGCCGATGCCGGCCACCAGCGCCGCATTGGCTGCGATCACGGACAATGCCGGCGGCAGCACTTCGCGGGTGCCGAACAACAGGGACGCGCACACCAGCAACAGCAAACCGGCCGCCCAATGTCCCAGGCCATGCACCTCGCGCCGGAAACTGCGATACACCGAGAACATGACGATGCTCATCGCCCCGCACATCAGGGTCGTCATCAGCATGATGGTTCGCGGATCGAGGGTTTGCACGTTGGCGCGATCTAAAAGAAGCAGTTCGGCAATTTTAGTTTAGTTAAAGAAAAATTAGTTCATTTACGGTAAATATGATGGCAAGCCGCCAGTTCAGCGGATAAGTTGCATTTGAGAAATTGCTACTTGCAATAAAAAAACCGGCCAGTGACGGCCGGTTTTCTGTCCTACTGCATGACAAACTGCATCATGCCGCGCTAGGACGCTTCGGCCCCGCGGCTTTCTTTGGCGCTGGCAGCAGCGCCAGGCTGACACCCGGCACCCGGTCGCCCTGCAGCACTACCGCGAACGTCATCAGCTCGTCGCGGCGGAAGGCGTGCACCGCCACCTTCGCGCCCACCGCATAGCGGCCCAGCAAGGTGTCCAGGTTGGTGCCCGTCACGCGCAAGCCGTCGACGGCCACCAGCACGTCGCCCGCCGAAAGACCGGCCACGTGGGCGGCGCCGCCCTGGTGCACCTGCGCCAGCTTGGCATCGTTGCCGTCGCGGCCCAGGTTGACGTCCAGGCTGGCTTTTTCCGCCTTGCGCGCATCGCTGTATTTCACGCCGAATGGCGCCAGCAGGCGCGCCAGCGGCACGTCGTCCGTGCCGCGGATGTAGCGCTCGAAGAACGGCTTCATGCGCGTGCCGGCAATCTCATCGAACAGGGCTTCGACTTCCGCCGGCGTCACGCCGCGCGCTTTCCCCTTGTAGAAATCGCGGCCATAGCGCTGCCACAAGGCCTGCATCACGTCATCCAGCGACTTTGCGCCGTTCGTCTTGCTGCGCAGCGTCAGGTCGAAGGCCAGCGCGATCAGCGAACCCTTGGTGTAGTAGCTGACGATGGCATTCGGCGCGTTTTCATCCTGGCGGTAGTACTTGCCCCAGGCGTCGAAGCTGGAATCGGCCACGCTTTGCTTCGTGCGGCCGCTGCCGCGCAAGACGCTGTTGACGGTTTTCCCGAGCAGCTTGAAATAGGCTGCCTCGTCGATCAGGCCCGCGCGCACCAGCATCAGGTCATCGTAATAGCTGGTGAAGCCTTCGAACAGCCACAGCAGCGGCGAATAGCTTTCCGCCTGCAGGTTGTACGGCGCAAAGGCGGCCGGCTTGATGCGCTTGACGTTCCAGGTGTGGAAATACTCGTGGCTGCACAGGCCCAGGAATTTCAGGTAGCCGTCGCCGATCTCCGTACTGGTCGACGCCGTCGTCGGCAAATCGGCGCGCGCGCAGATCAGCGCCGTCGAGGCGCGGTGTTCGAGGCCGCCGTAACCGTCGCCGACGGCCATGGTCATGAACACATAGCGGTCCATCGGCGCCTTCTTGGTCTTCGGCTCGAAGAAGGCGATCTGTGTTTCGCAGATGGCTTTCAGGTCGCGGCACAGACGGTCCAGGTCCAGGTTCGGCACCTTGCCCGTGACGACGATATCATGCGGCACGCCATGCGCGGTAAAGGTGGCCAGCGCGAAGTCGCCCATCTCCACCGGGTGGTCGATCAGCTCATCGTAGTTGGCCGCCTGGTAGCTGCCGAAGCCATAGCGCTTCGCTTTCAGTTCCGGCAGGGTGGTGGCCACCTTCCAGGTCTTGCAGGCCGCATCCTTCGGCTGCACGATGTGCACTTCATGCGGCTCGGCCTCCTGGCCCAGCACGCGCAGGAACACGCTGGTGCCGTTGAAGAAGCCGTGATTCTGGTCCAGGTGGGCGGCGCGCACGGACAGGTCCCAGGCATACACGTCGTATTCCACCGTCAACGGGCCTTTGCACGGAGCGGCTTGCCACGAGTGCTTGTCCAATTTGGTCAGCGCCACGGCCTTGCCCTCGGACTCGGCGCGGATGCTGACGATGTTGCGCGAAAATTCGCGGATCATGTAGCTGCCCGGAATCCAGGCCGGCAAGGACAAGACCTGGCCGATGGCGGCCGGCGACTTGACTGTCAACGTCACCTTGAACATGTGGCCGGCCAGGTCGGCAGCGGCGATGCTGTAGATGATACCGGCGGCCGGTGTGGTTTTCACTGCGGTTTTCGCTACGGCTTTGCTTGTGGCTTTGCCGCTTGCCTTGGCTCCCGCCTTGGCGGTGATTTTTTGAATCGGTGCTTTCTTCATGTTTTCCTCGTGTCTGGCATGGATGTTCTACAATCGCCCGGGTGCGCCAGGCACCGGCGACAAATCGTCAGGTGTATCAATATCGCGCAAGATGCCGCTGTCGTCCACTGTCACTTCGCATACGGCATGGCTGTTGACGATGCTGCGCGCGCCCTGGTCGCCATCGAGCGCCAGCAACAGCGGCAAGTGGAAGGCGCTGAAGGCGACAGGATTGCCGCGCCGGCCCTGGAACACGGGCACGGCGATGTGCGCGCCATCGCCGATGGCTTGCGACAAGGCGGCGATTGTAGCCGCTTCCACCCAGGGCATGTCGCCCAGGGCGATCAGCCAGCCCGGCGCGCCGCGCACGTAATCGATGGCGCAGGTGAGCGAGGCGGCCATGCCCGTGTCGGCGTCATGGCAGACGCGCACCTCGCAGCCCAGCGCACCGAGCACGCGCGCCACCTGCGTGTCGTCGGCACGCACCACGGCCAGCACGCGCGGCAAGGCCGCCAGCATGGCTTTTGCGGCAGCCGCCACCACCGGCAAGCCCGCATGCGGGCCTTCGGCCAGCGGCTGCAATAATTTATTCTGTACGCCGGAAGGATCGAACCTGCGCCCCCTTCCGGCTGCCAGCAAGATGCCGACCGTACTCAAAAAACCGCTGCCGTCATGCGGCCGCCAGGTCGAATGGCAGCTTGCGCAGGCGCTTGCCCGTCAGCGCGAACAGCGCATTGGCAAACGCGGGCGCCAATGGCGGCACGCCCGGTTCGCCCATGCCCGTTGGCGCGTCGCCCGATGGCACCAGGTGCACCTCGATCACCGGCATGTCTTGCATGCGCGGTACGGGGTAGTCGCCGAAGTTCTGCTGCTCCACCACGCCATCCTTGAGCGTGATGGCCGCACCGGGGATGGTCATGCCCAGCGCCATCAGCGCGGCTCCCTGTACTTGCGCCTCGATCGTCAAGGGGTTGACGGCCAGGTTGCAATGCACGCCGGCCCATACCTGGTGCAGCTTGGGCGCGCCTTCCACCACGGAAGCCGTCACCACGTAGGCGACGACGGAATTGAACGATTCATGCATGGCCACGCCCCAGGCCTGCCCTTTCGGCAGCTTCTTCTTGCCATAACCGGACTTGGCCACGGCCAGGTCCAGCGCGGCGATGTGGCGCGTGTGCCTGGCGTCGATCAGCTGCTTGCGGTAGGCGACGGGGTCCATCTTCGCCACGTGCGCCGCCTCGTCGATCAGGGTTTCCATGACAAAGGCCGTATGCGTCGAACCGACGGAGCGCCACCACAGCACAGGCACGTTCGCCTTGGCCGTATGCACGGACAGCTTCATCGGCAAGGTGTACGGCTCGCCCATGCCTTCGACCATGGTGCCATCGACGCCATTTTTCACCATGAAGGCTTCGAACGGCGTGCCGGCCATGATGGACTGGCCCACAATGGTGTGGTCCCAGGCGAGGATTTTCCCTTTGGCGTCGAGACCGATCTGCGCGCGGTGCACATGCGACGGCCGGTAGTAGCCGCCCTTGATGTCATCCTCGCGGCTCCACATCAGCTTTAAGGGGCCGCTCTTGCCCGCCGCCCGGTATGCCTTGGCGACGTTGACGGCTTCGACCACATAATCGGACGAGGGCACGGCGCGCCGGCCGAAGCCGCCGCCAGCCATCATGGTGTGCAGCGTCACCTGCCCGGGTTTCAGGCCGGAAGTAGCCGCAATGGCCGCCTGGTCGCCGGTCTGGAATTGCGAGCCCACCCACATCGTGCATTTGTCCGCCTGCAGGTCGACGACGCAGTTGAGCGGCTCCATCGGCGCGTGCGCCAGGTAGGGGAACTCGTACACGGCTTCGATCTTTTTCGGCGCCTTGGCCAGCTTGCCCATGTCGGCAGGTTTGGCGACCGTGCCCGGCGTTTTCGCCAGCGCCTTGAAGGCGGCCAGCTGCTTGTCGCTGCTGACCTTTTCCACGGCGCTCGTATCCCACTCGATCACCAGCGCGTCGCGTCCCTGCTTGGCGGGCCAGTAGCCGTCGGCGATGACGGCCACGCCGCTGCCGCCACGGTCGGTCTTCACTTCCAGCACCTCGAGCACGCCCTTGATGGCTTTCGCCTTGCTGGCGTCGAATTTCGCCACCTTGGCGCCAAACACGGGCGGGCGCGCCACCATGGCCACTTTCGCGCCGGGCGGCTTGAAATCGATGCCGAACTGCTGTTTTCCCGTGGACTTGGCGGCCGCGTCGAGGCGTTTCACCGGTTTGCCGATGATGACAAATTCGCGCGGGTCTTTCAGCTTGACGGTGGCGGGCACGGGTTGGCGCATGGCCGCGTCGGCAAACTCGCCATACGTCGCCTTTTGTCCGCCAGGGCCATACAGCACGCCCTTGGCGGCACGCACCTGGTCGGGACTGACCTTCCACTGCGCGGCAGCGGCGCCCACCAGCATGGCGCGCGCCTTGGCGCCGATTTCACGGTACTGCGTAAACGAGTGGGCGATGCTGCCCGAACCGCCCGTCATCTGCATGCCATAGGCCGCATCCTTGTACTGCTCGCCGGCCGGCGCCAAGGCGCCGTGCACCAGGCTCCAATCGGCGTCGAGTTCCTCGGCGATCAGCATGGGCAAGCTCGTTTGCACGCCCTGGCCGAATTCCAGCCGGTTCACCTGCACCGTCACCGAGTTATCGGGAGCGATGTGCAAGAAGGCGTTCGGCGCATACACGGGCTTGGCGGGCGCGGCATCGGCCGCCTGCGCCAGCTTGCCTGCGCCAGGCAGGAAAAAGCCCAGCATCAAGCCGCCGCCGGCCGCAGCGCCGGCCTTCATGAAACCGCGCCGCGACACGCCATCGGCAACGGCCACCGGCGCCGATGCCAGCGCCGCGCCCAGGGTCACCCCGCCATGCTGCAATGCTTCCTGATTCAACCATTCGATACGCATGTCGCTCTCCTCAGGCCAGGGTCTTGGCCGCGTCCTTGATGGCTGCGCGGATCCGTTGATAGGTGCCGCAGCGGCAGATATTGCCGCTCATGGCGCCGTCGATGTCGGCATCGCTGGGCGCCTTGTTGGTGCGCAGCAGCGCCGTCGCGCTCATCACCTGGCCGCTTTGACAGTAGCCGCATTGCGGCACGTCGTGGCGTACCCATGCCGCCTGCACGGCCTTGCCCACCTGGTCGTTTTCCATCGCTTCGATGGTGGTGATTTTTTGCGCGCCCACCGAGGAAATCGGCGTGATGCAGGAGCGGATAGGCTGGCCGTCGAGGTGCACCGTGCAGGCCCCGCACAGGGCCGCGCCGCAACCGAATTTGGTGCCCGTCATATTCAGGTTATCGCGCAGCGCCCACAGGATGGGAGTGGAAGGATCGGCGTCGACCTGCGTGTCGCGTCCGTTGATATTCAAGGTAATCATCTGCTGCTTCCCCTTTTTTGGATTGTTATGGCGTCTACGAACAACACTTGATGATACGACAGCGGAAAAAAGTGCAAAAAAAAGCGCGCCTTGCGAGGGCGCGCCGTCCAGCCTTCCTGGCGACAGCCCGGATTACTTAATGGTCGAGAATTTCTGTTCCAGCGTCTTCGCATCGACCGCGCCCGGAATGCGGCTGCCGTCGGCAAAGAAGATGGCTGGCGTGCCCGAGACGCGCAATTGCTGGCCCAGGGCCAGGATTTTTTCATGCGGATTGGCGCAGGTGGCGGCCACCGTGGCCGGCGCCTTGCCGTTCAACATCCAGTCATCCCATGCCTTGTTGCGGTCCGGCGCGCACCACACATTGCGCGACTTGACGATGGAGTCGGGCGACAGGATGTTGTACATGAAGGTGTAGACGGTGACGTTGTCGATTTCCTTCAGCGCATTCTGGCGGAAACGCTTGCAATAGCCGCAGTTCGGATCTTCGAACACGGCGATCACGCGCTTGCCATTGCCCTTGACGGTCTTCATGGCGGAATCGAGCGGCAAGTCGGAGAACTTGATGCGATTGACTTCGTCCAGGCGCACCTTGGTCAGGTCTTGCGACGTCTTGGCGTCGAAGACGTGGCCGACGAACAGGTATTGCGCGGCTTTGTCCGTGTACAGAATGTCGCCGCCCGTGCGCACTTCGTACAGGCCGCCGTATGGGGTTTCCTTGACCGAATCGACCTTGGCGCCTTCGCCCAGGCGCGGCTCGATCAGCTTTTTGATGTTCGCTTCCGTCGGCGTTTCTGCGCCGGCGCACGACATCATCAGGCCAGAGGCGAGTACCAATGCGATTCTGCTCATTTTTATCACTATCACTTCTCCACTTGAAACGCCTGGCGGGACTGGCCTCTGGTCCGGCGTCATGATCTCTTTGACAAAACGATCGCCGCAGACCAGCTGCGGCGACCTTGAATTTTCACACCTGCCATTATCCAGCGATATCTTAAGATTCGCTGATATTTACTGATGTCCCAATGCGTGCGCAATCATTTTTCGCTTCAGGGCCGGCAATTTATCCAGCAAGTTTAATCCCAAATTGCGAACCACGCGCAGCGGTTCCAGATCGGCGCCAAATAATCGCGCCAGGCCATCGGTCGCCAGTTGCATCAACAGCACGTCTTCCTTGCGCGCGCGCGCATAGCGGGCCAGCACGCGTTCGTCGCCGATGCCGCGGTGCGCTTCGCGTTCGCTGATCGTCTTGACCAGCTGCGCCACGTCGGCAAAACCGAGGTTCATGCCGTGGCCCGCCATCGGGTGCACCACGTGGGCGGCGTCGCCGACCAGGGCCACGCGCGGCGCCACCATGGCGTGCGGGCGCATCAGGGTCAATGGGAAGGCGCGCACCAGCTCCGGCTGCAACGGCGTGAGCTTGCCCAACTTGTCGTGGCAATAGGCGGCCAGGCGCGCGGCCAGGGCGTCGGCCGATTCGGCCATCAAGGTATCGGCCAGCGCATCGGGCGCCGACCAGACCAGCGAAACGCGGTCCCCTGGCAACGGCAGCAAGGCGACGATGCCTTCGCTGCCCGTGAACCACTGGTGGGCCGCGCCATGGTGCGGCTTTTCGCAGGCGAAGTTGCTGACCACGCCGCGCTGGCCATACGAGCGGTAATCGAGGCCGATATCGCACTGGCCCCGCACCCACGACTGGGCGCCATCTGCGCCCACTACCAATGCGCAAGTGATGGTGTCGCCGCCATCGAGGTGCACGATGGCCGAATCATTCGTCCATTCCAGGCGGCTGGCCCGGCCCTGCAGCACGCTGACGTTCGGCGCAAATTTCAGGGCGGCGTCCAGCGCCTGGCCCAGGTTGCGGTCTTCGATGATCCACGCCAGCGTGCCCACATGGGCGCCGTAGGCGTCGAAACCGAGTCCGCCCGCCTGCGCGCCGTCGCCGTTGACCAGCATGGCGTCAACGGGCGCCACCCTGTCGGGCGCCAAAGCACCCCATACCTTCAGCGACGACAGCAACTGGTGCGCCGTGTGATTGAGCGCATACACGCGCACGTCCCAGCTAGCTTCGACCGGCTTGGCGGCCGAAGCGGGGGCGGGCGGGTTTACCG
>NZ_PDZK01000013.1:0-6481 GCF_002735655.1 Janthinobacterium sp. BJB446
ATCCGAAGATTGACGCTGCACTTACATCAAATGCCCACACTTATCGACTGTTAATTGTTAAAGAACTGTATTCGGTTACTGCTTTCGCGCTATCGACAAAGCGTTGTGTTTGTCAGCTGCGAAGAAGAAAGAGTATGAAGCATTTCAGCACAATCGTCAACTCCTTCTTTTCTGCTACATCACCGTTTCTGGTGATCCTCAACTGCCGCATTTGACTGCGTCTCATTGGGGAGGCGAACTATAGCAAAGCCGCCCATGGGCGGCAAGCTTTATTTCAGCAATTCGGCAATTGCAACGCCCACATCGGTCGTACTGGCGCCGCCGCCCATGTCCGGTGTGCGCGGGCCATGCTCAAGCACCTTCTCAATGGCGCGCAAAACCGCGTCATGCGCCGCAGTGTAATTGGCGTCGCCATTACCGAGGAAGTCCAGCATCATGGCGCCCGACCAGATCATGCCGATCGGGTTGGCGATATTCTGGCCATAGATATCGGGTGCGGATCCGTGCACGGGCTCGAAGACAGAGGGGAACGTGCGTTCCGGATTGATATTGGCCGATGGCGCGATGGCAATCGTTCCCGTGCACGCGGGGCCCAGGTCGGACAGAATGTCGCCAAACAGATTCGACGCAACCACCACGTCGAAGCGCTCGGGACTGAGCACGAAACGGGCCGCCAGGATGTCGATATGGTATTTATCCCAGTGGACATCGGGAAAGCTGGGCCCCATCGCCTCCACCCGCTCATCCCAATACGGCATGCTGATGGCGATACCGTTCGACTTGGTCGCCGATGTCAGGTGTTTTTTAGGCCGGCTTTGCGCCAACTCAAACGCATACTTCAGGATGCGGTCAACGCCCTTGCGCGTAAACACGGATTCCTGCAGCACCGTTTCGCGTTCCGTCCCCTCGAACATGCGCCCGCCCACGGACGAATATTCTCCTTCCGTATTTTCACGCACCACATAAAAATCGATATCACCTGGCTTTTTGTTCGCCAGCGGACACGGCACACCCGGCATCAGGCGCACGGGCCGCAAGTTGACGTATTCGTCGAACTCGCGCCGGAATTTTAGTAACGAACCCCACAGCGAGATATGGTCCGGTACCTTGTCCGGCCAGCCGACGGCACCAAAATAGATGGCGTCGAAATCCTTGAGCTGGGCAAACCAGTCCGAGGGCATCATCTGGCCATGCTCGAGGTAGTAGTCGCAATTCGCCCACTCCATGGTCGTGAACTGCAAGTCGATATTGAAACGGCGCGCGGCAGCCTCGACGACACGCAGCCCTTCCGGCATGACTTCATTGCCTATACCGTCGCCGGCGATGACTGCGATTCTGTGTGCGGGCATGAGGTTCTCCTGTTTATAGATGGATGCGTTGATGATACTGGCGCCGCATCAGAATACAATCAGGGTATTCATGACCTCAGTATCCACATTTCGTGCTCAATCGATGAAACATACGCCGCTGCTGGAAGATTTACGCCTGTTTTGCCAGGTCGCCCATAAAACCAGTTTCGCCGCCACGGCGCTGGAACTGGGTATTTCCAAGGCGGTCGTCAGCAAGCGCATCGGCATGCTGGAAGCGGCGCTAGAAGTACGGTTGCTGCACCGGACCACACGCAGGGTCAGCGTCACCGATCACGGCGAGATCGTGCGGCAATGGGCGCAGCGCATCCTGGAAGATGTCGAGCAGATGGGGGAAGCGGTAGCACAGTCGAAATTGCAGCCGCAGGGCCTACTGCGCATTTGCTCCAGTTCCGGCTTCGGGCGCAACCGGCTCGGTCCCGCCCTCTCCCAGCTGGCACGGCAATATCCAGACTTGAAAATACAGCTGGAATTGCTCGACCGTCCCGTCGACCTGCTGGGCGAGGGTTTCGATCTGGACATTCGCATCGGCGTGGTGCGCGAGCCAGACCTGATCGCCCACCGCATTGCCAGCAATCAACGCGTGCTGTGCGCCGCACCCTCCTATCTGGCACAACGCGGAACGCCGGACACGCTGGCGCAATTGCGCGAGCATGACTGCATCGTCATCCGCGAGCGTGACCTGGATGGGCGACGCTGGAAACTGCAGGGGCCGCAAGGGTCGGAAACGGTGAAGGTCGCTGGGCCGCTATCGGCCAATAATGGCGAGATCGTCCATCAATGGGCGCTGGACGGCCACGGCATCATCTTGCGTTCGGCGTGGGATGTAGAAAGCAGCCTGGGGCAAGGCAAGCTGGTGCGCATTTTGCCCGCGTATCATCAGGTCGCCGATGTGTGGGCGGTGACCACTTCGCGGCTGTCGAACTCGGCCAAGGTCAGGGCCTGCGTGCAATTTCTGGAACGGTGGCTGCAAGCCCGCGCCTGATAAGCTATACCAGACGCGCCACATCCGGATACAGACGCGCCAGGGTATCGGAGGTGATGGACGACATGACTGGCAAAACGCGCTCGGCGGCCTGCTCCGGCGATTTTTCCCGGCGCACCTCTTTCCACAGCTCGGCCAATGCGCCTTCATGGCGCGCCACCGCCTGCTCGACCTCATCCTGCCAGAAAGCCGGCGCCTCGCTTTCCACGAAATTGCCGCGGCCACGGCCAAAGTGCGCCACCGCCAGGTAACGCAGCACGCCCGCCACCACCAGGGTGCGCAAAAAGGCATCCGTGAATTGCATGGTGGGTTCATTGCGGTCCGTGCCGGAATTAAAGCCCCAGGCAGCGCCGGCAAACGTCAGCGCACCGACCACGCCACCAAGCAAGGCGCCCGTGCCCAAAGTCAGGCCGCCGGAAATCAGGTCGGCCGACAGCCCCGTCGCCGCGCCGGAAATCATGGCACCCAATAACCCCGCTTGCGCCTTGTCGATCGGCGCGCGCACGGCAAAATTTTCCCGTATCCGGCTATTGATCTTATGCGCATCGGTCGGATCGAGTTTGTGCAAGATCAAGAGCTCACGCGTGGTCACGCCGCTGTGCGTATTGAGCCGTGCCACCAGGCTGGCCATGGCCTTTTCCTGGCGTTGCTGCTCTGCATTCTTACCGATGCCCACTACCTGCAAGGCCGATTTCAGCAAGCCCTTGGAGCCGAGCTCAATGGCTTCGCGATCCTGCCCTGCCACTGCCAGTTGCGTGGCCAGCAAATGCATGGCTTGCTGGAAACGCGCCGTATTCTGCTCTTGCCAGGCAGAAAACAGACGCGCATAGCCGGCTTGCTGCGACTGCGGCAACAATTTACCCACGGCTTCGTAAAACACGCGCTCATGAACCCAGCAGCGGGCAAAGGCATCGAGCGCCAGGACATCGCGCACGATCGGATACTGCTGCAAATGCTCGCGCCAGCGCGCCTGCTCGCCATGCTCCTCATT
This sequence comes from Janthinobacterium sp. BJB446, assembly GCF_002735655.1. NCBI lineage: Bacteria > Pseudomonadati > Pseudomonadota > Betaproteobacteria > Burkholderiales > Oxalobacteraceae > Janthinobacterium > Janthinobacterium sp. BJB446. The sequence continues at coordinate 3,344 of NZ_PDZK01000013.1, forward strand.
GCCAGGACGCGGCGGCCCCATCTGATTGAGCAAGACCACCACCGGCTTATCCAGCCAGGCGAGGATTTTCATTTCTGCCGGCAAGTAGCCCGCATCCTTGGGATGTTCCGAGGAATTCACCAGGTACAGCACCACGTCGGCAGAGTCCTTGGCCGTACGCAGCGCCTGCTGGCTGAGCCAGAACGGGCGGTCGCGATAACGGTCCAGCACTTCGCGCAGGAACCAGCCGATGGGATTGCCCGACTGGCCCAGGCGCTTGAGCAGGCGCACGGAGTCGCCAAAGCCGGGCGTGTCCCACAATTGCAAGGCATCGCCCTGCGGCGTGACCAGCAAGGTATGCGATTCCGCAAACACGGTCACGTGGGCGGCATCGCGCACTTCGCCAATGTCCACGCCCACTAAAGTGCGCGCCAAGGTCGTCTTGCCATTATTCGTGTGCGAAATCAGCGCAAACTGAATCTGTACCGCATCATCCTGCACATTTTTATTTACATTCACACTCATGCTGCTGCCGATACTTTCAGCCCGACACCGGCATCGAGCGGGTGCAAGGCAGGATTGAGCAAATTGACCAGGGTGGCCGTGGTTTTGTGGAACTGGCAGAACTGTTGCCACAAGGCGATTCTTTCCGCCAGGCGGGCGGCATTATCCACCTGCTCGCCCGCGCGCTCCAGGTAGCTGGACTCGTCGATCAGTACAGCGATGCCGCGTGCCGACGATTGCGCCAGGTAATCGAGGAAGGCGCCGTGGTTTTCCTTTTCCGGCGTCGCCGTCAGATTGAACAGCACGGCCGTGATATTGACTTGTGGATCATTCAAGTCCGTGTCGCGCAAGACGTCCTGCGGCTCCTCGCCATACGACGTCGATGGACGCAGCATCATGCGGCCCTGCTCGCCGAACAGCATGAGGGAGATTTGCGCCAGGCCCTTGTGACGTGCCTCATCGACAGTAAAGCTGTACGGCAAGACACGCAGCATGCCGCCAGTTGCCACGCCGATGCTTTCATTAAGCTTGCGGAAATACGGTTGATCGAGATCCAGCGGAAAGTGCTTGGCCAGGCGCGCTGCGCGCCAGTTGTTGACCAGTGCCAGTATCAGGCGGGGAACGACCACCAGCAGGAAAATCGTTGCCGCATACAAATGCACCCAGCGTGCGCCGCCTTCGATGGTCGTCGTTTGCGGGAAGCGCAGCGCTTCGATTTCCGCCAGCGAAAAGCCTTGCAAATGAAACAGGGCAATAGCCGGCGCAAACAGGGTCGAAAGCAGGCTGTGCACCTGGCTGGCATTCAAAAAAGTGCTTTCCCAACCGGCCGCGTACTGCGACAGGAAGCCGCGCGCGTACAGTGAAGCGACGGCGCCGATGGCAAACATGGCGGCGCTCAGGTGAATGGTACGGCTGAGGCGCGCGGCCGTCAGCTTGGCGCTCAAGTGCGCCCATTCCCCCATAAAACTGAGCAAGCCCGAGGACAAGGCGTGCGGCAGCTTGCGCGGCAACGCCAGGCGACCCACGCTCAGGTGGCGCACCAGTCCCGCCTTCGGCCAGCCAAGGGAGTGCGAGGGGATGCATAGCCAGATCAGCAAGCCCAGGTAGACCAGCACATTCCAGGCGATGATCAGCAGCAAGGGCGCCGACAGCAGATCCACGCGATGGGGATCCGTGATGCGGTCCAGCCCGGCACCCAGCAGCAGTGCCAGCAAGGGCAATGTCAGCGCCAGGGTCTTCATGCCGTTACGGCGTTTCGCGAAGGCAGCAAAAGCGGGCGTGCGCTCGGTGATGCGCTTGAGGATCAGCTCGGAGCGCTGCTGCAGGAAATCGTCACCTGTCACTTCGGCCTGCTTGCCCGAAGCTTGCCACTGCGCAAGCTCACGCGCGCTGCGGCTGGCATACATGCGGTCATCCTCGCTGAGGACTTCTTTTTTCTGGTCGGCCGTCTCGATAGCACGGACCAATACCACTTCTCTCGCAATCTGCTCGTTCATGGTGCTCCTGTTTTTGTATGAAACGACAACTAGACAGGCAGATTGTGACGTACTTTTGTGTTTCAGGCCAACGCGTCCTCGGCCCGGAACAAATTATGCAGCAGATAGATCAGGAAAGAAGCGACCCAGGCAGACCACAAGGTGTGCGTAAAAAATTGCTTACCTTGCAACTGCTGCTGCCAGCCTGCCGCCAAGCCGCACAGCAACATGATACTGGCGAACAAAAGTGCCGTGCGTGGCCGTCCGGGCAGGCAGAACAATGGCAAGGCCAGCATCCACCAGGCAGTGTTCGCATGCGTGGCGGGCAAGCAGACCATGGCAGATGCGCTAGCCGGCAATGTTTCCAGCAGGCGCGTATACGGTTGCAGTCCACCATAGCGCAGCAAATCCGTGGGGCAAGGCACATCGCTGAAGGAAGAGAGCAAATAGATGCTAAACGGCACCAAGATGGCCGACAGGGCCACCACGCGCAAGGCGCTGCGACGTGAGGCAGACCAGGCCAGCGGACGCTGCGTGTCCCAGACCGCCAAGACTATCGCTGCCGCGGCCAGCAAGGTCATGCAGAACTGGAGACCGCGCGCCCACGCGCTGTCAGCGCCGGCAAATTGCCCACGCGCACCGTCGAACATACTGTCGGCGATCATGAGGTCGAGATTGCTGTAATTGCCGATCCAGAGTATCAGCATGGCCGAGAGCATCAAGGCGCTATCGATGCCTGTGGGAGTTTTGACGAGTTTAAGCTTGGCCAACATGGGTGTACACATTTACTTGATGAGATGAAAGGGACTGGCCACTCAAGAGCAGCAGCCATGCAAGTCATCGTACAGTGTCAATATGAAGAGAACATGACGGTGCCCGCCGCGGGCAACACGGAAGGGGCAAGATGGGTATTTTGAGCACCTTACAAGTGTCGACCTGAATTACGCGTCAAAGGTGTTCTGGCATTCCCGCAAAAAAGGTGCGCAGCCGATAACTTCGGTCAACTCCACCATACGTACAGTAAAAATGTGCACAAAACAAAGCACCAGACGTAAAAAAACCCGACCATTGCTGATCGGGTTTTTCTCTACTGCGAATAACAAGCCTGACGATAACCTACTTTCACACTGGTTGCAGCACTATCATCGGCGCAAAGTTGTTTCACGGTCCTGTTCGGGAT
>NZ_PDZK01000014.1:0-2634 GCF_002735655.1 Janthinobacterium sp. BJB446
TACTAAGCGTACGACAAGTAGGGCGGGACACGTGACATCCTGTCTGAATATGGGGGGACCATCCTCCAAGGCTAAATACTCGTAATCGACCGATAGTGAACCAGTACCGTGAGGGAAAGGCGAAAAGAACCCCGGAAGGGGAGTGAAATAGATCCTGAAACCGTGTGCATACAAACAGTAGGAGCGGACTTGTTCCGTGACTGCGTACCTTTTGTATAATGGGTCAGCGACTTACATTCAGTGGCAAGGTTAACCAGATAGGGAAGCCGTAGAGAAATCGAGTCCGAATAGGGCGATCAGTCGCTGGGTGTAGACCCGAAACCAAGTGATCTACTCATGGCCAGGATGAAGGTGCGGTAACACGCCCTGGAGGTCCGAACCCACTAATGTTGAAAAATTAGGGGATGAGCTGTGGGTAGGGGTGAAAGGCTAAACAAACTTGGAAATAGCTGGTTCTCTCCGAAAACTATTTAGGTAGTGCCTCAAGTATCACCATCGGGGGTAGAGCACTGTTATGGCTAGGGGGTCATTGCGACTTACCAAACCATTGCAAACTCCGAATACCGATGAGTGCGAGCTTGGGAGACAGACGTCGGGTGCTAACGTCCGGCGTCAAGAGGGAAACAACCCAGACCGCCAGCTAAGGTCCCAAAGATTGGCTAAGTGGAAAACGAAGTGGGAAGGCTAAAACAGTCAGGATGTTGGCTTAGAAGCAGCCATCATTTAAAGAAAGCGTAATAGCTCACTGATCGAGTCGTCCTGCGCGGAAGATGTAACGGGGCTAAGCCAGTCACCGAAGCTGCGGATATATAGCAATATATATGGTAGGAGAGCGTTCTGTAAGCCTGCGAAGGTGTCTTGTAAAGGATGCTGGAGGTATCAGAAGTGCGAATGCTGACATGAGTAGCGATAATGGGGGTGAAAAGCCTCCACGCCGTAAGCCCAAGGTTTCCTGTTCAACGTTCATCGGAGCAGGGTGAGTCGGCCCCTAAGGCGAGGCAGAGATGCGTAGCTGATGGGAAGCAGGTTAATATTCCTGCACCGTCGTATGATGCGATGGGGGGACGGATCGCGGAAGGTTGTCCAACTGTTGGAATAGTTGGTTTTTGGCTCATAGAAGGCACTTAGGCAAATCCGGGTGCGGAATTCAAGGGGTTGAGACGAGTGAACTTGTTCACGAAGCAATCGGAAGTGGTTCCAAGAAAAGCCTCTAAGCTTCAGTCATACGAGACCGTACCGCAAACCGACACAGGTGGGCGAGATGAGTATTCTAAGGCGCTTGAGAGAACTCGGGAGAAGGAACTCGGCAAATTGGTACCGTAACTTCGGGAAAAGGTACGCCCCGGTAGCTTGATTGGTTTACTCCATGAGGGTGAAAGGGTTGCAATAAACTGGTGGCTGCGACTGTTTAATAAAAACACAGCACTCTGCAAACACGAAAGTGGACGTATAGGGTGTGACGCCTGCCCGGTGCTGGAAGATTAAATGATGGGGTGCAAGCTCTTGATTGAAGTCCCAGTAAACGGCGGCCGTAACTATAACGGTCCTAAGGTAGCGAAATTCCTTGTCGGGTAAGTTCCGACCTGCACGAATGGCGTAACGATGGCCACACTGTCTCCTCCCGAGACTCAGCGAAGTTGAAATGTTTGTGATGATGCAATCTACCCGCGGCTAGACGGAAAGACCCCATGAACCTTTACTGTAGCTTTGCATTGGACTTTGAACCAATCTGTGTAGGATAGGTGGGAGGCTTTGAAGCGGGGACGCTAGTTCTCGTGGAGCCAACCTTGAAATACCACCCTGGTTTGTTTGAGGTTCTAACCTTGGTCCGTTATCCGGATCGGGGACAGTGCATGGTAGGCAGTTTGACTGGGGCGGTCTCCTCCTAAAGTGTAACGGAGGAGTTCGAAGGTACGCTAGATACGGTCGGACATCGTGTTGATAGTGCAATGGCATAAGCGTGCTTAACTGCGAGACTGACAAGTCGAGCAGGTACGAAAGTAGGACATAGTGATCCGGTGGTTCTGTATGGAAGGGCCATCGCTCAACGGATAAAAGGTACTCTGGGGATAACAGGCTGATTCCTCCCAAGAGTTCATATCGACGGGGGAGTTTGGCACCTCGATGTCGGCTCATCACATCCTGGGGCTGTAGCCGGTCCCAAGGGTATGGCTGTTCGCCATTTAAAGTGGTACGTGAGCTGGGTTTAAAACGTCGTGAGACAGTTTGGTCCCTATCTGCCGTGGGCGTTGGAAATTTGAAGGGGGCTGCTCCTAGTACGAGAGGACCGGAGTGGACGAACCTCTGGTGTACCGGTTGTCACGCCAGTGGCATTGCCGGGTAGCTAAGTTCGGAAGAGATAACCGCTGAAAGCATCTAAGCGGGAAACTTGCCTTGAGATGAGATTTCCCAGAGCCTTGAGCTCTTTGAAGGGTCGTTCGAGACCAGGACGTTGATAGGCTGGGTGTGGAAGTGCAGTAATGCATTAAGCTAACCAGTACTAATTGCCCGTACGGCTTGTCCCTATAACCTTAGCAGGTACAGAGGATAAGACGGTACAACGTTGCGTGTGTGTTGATACTACCAGTCATTACCCCAATCTTTGCTTCTTCCAGATTCATGGCCTTGTCGTCC
>NZ_PDZK01000015.1:0-1007 GCF_002735655.1 Janthinobacterium sp. BJB446
GGATTCCAGCCATGTCAAGGGTAGGTAAGGTTTTTCGCGTTGCATCGAATTAATCCACATCATCCACCGCTTGTGCGGGTCCCCGTCAATTCCTTTGAGTTTTAATCTTGCGACCGTACTCCCCAGGCGGTCTACTTCACGCGTTAGCTGCGTTACCAAGTCAATTAAGACCCGACAACTAGTAGACATCGTTTAGGGCGTGGACTACCAGGGTATCTAATCCTGTTTGCTCCCCACGCTTTCGTGCATGAGCGTCAATCTTGACCCAGGGGGCTGCCTTCGCCATCGGTGTTCCTCCACATATCTACGCATTTCACTGCTACACGTGGAATTCTACCCCCCTCTGCCAGATTCTAGCCTTGCAGTCTCCAATGCAATTCCCAGGTTGAGCCCGGGGATTTCACATCAGACTTACAAAACCGCCTGCGCACGCTTTACGCCCAGTAATTCCGATTAACGCTTGCACCCTACGTATTACCGCGGCTGCTGGCACGTAGTTAGCCGGTGCTTATTCTTCAGGTACCGTCATTAGCAAGAGATATTAGCTCTCACCGTTTCTTCCCTGACAAAAGAGCTTTACAACCCGAAGGCCTTCTTCACTCACGCGGCATTGCTGGATCAGGCTTTCGCCCATTGTCCAAAATTCCCCACTGCTGCCTCCCGTAGGAGTCTGGACCGTGTCTCAGTTCCAGTGTGGCTGGTCGTCCTCTCAGACCAGCTACTGATCGATGCCTTGGTAGGCTTTTACCCTACCAACTAGCTAATCAGATATCGGCCGCTCCACGAGCATGAGGTCTTGCGATCCCCCACTTTCATCCTTAGATCGTATGCGGTATTAGCGTAACTTTCGCTACGTTATCCCCCACTCTAGGGTACGTTCCGATATATTACTCACCCGTTCGCCACTCGCCACCAGAGCAAGCTCCGTGCTGCCGTTCGACTTGCATGTGTAAGGCATGCCGCCAGCGTTCAATCTGAGCCAGGATCAAACTCTTCAGTTTAATCTC
>NZ_PDZK01000016.1:0-811 GCF_002735655.1 Janthinobacterium sp. BJB446
CGAACAGGACCGTGAAACAACTTTGCGCCGATGATAGTGCTGCAACCAGTGTGAAAGTAGGTTATCGTCAGGCTTGTTATTCGCAGTAGAGAAAAACCCGATCAGCAATGGTCGGGTTTTTTTTCGTCTGGTGATTTACTCTCCAGGTATTACTGGAAATGCAGTCGTCAAGCTGTGCTTTATTCCTTATCAAGGCTGTTGTCCTCGCCTGGCCGGTGCCGACCTGGTGCAGCTGCCCGTGAATCCGCTCATTAATAGGCAAGCGTCAATGGCCAGGAGGGCATTCCGAATGGTGTTACCTGGTCAATTTGATGGCGGTATGACATCGCATCATTAAATTTCAAACTTTCTTAGAATAAACCTTGCTGCCTGCGTATAGCTTTGCTATAGTTCGCCTCCCCAATGAGACGCCGCAGTTTGCGAAACAACGGGATCACTGGAAACGGTGAGGGTAGTAAAAAGAAGGTTGACGGATTTAGCAAAATGCTTCATACTCTTCCTTCTTCGCAGCTGACAAACACAACGCTTTGTCGATAGCGCGAAAGCAGTACCGAATACAGTTCTTTAACAATTAACAGTCGATAAGTGTGGGCATTTGATGTAAGTGCAGCGTCAATCTTCGGATTGGCGTCAAACTTAAAATATCAAATGTTCACAAGAAATAATGAAATAGGATACTTCTTCGGAAGTAGCCTGTCAGTTTTTTGAGTGAGCGACCCATCAGCAATGATGGTGCCGATAAAACGGCAAAGTAACAGAGATTAAACTGAAGAGTTTGATCCTGGCTCAGATTGAACGCTGGCGGCATGCC
>NZ_PDZK01000017.1:0-733 GCF_002735655.1 Janthinobacterium sp. BJB446
TAGGTAGCTTAACCGTAAGGAGGGCGCTTACCACGGTAGGATTCGTGACTGGGGTGAAGTCGTAACAAGGTAGCCGTATCGGAAGGTGCGGCTGGATCACCTCCTTTCTAGAGTTTGCACGAATCAGTAATGATTCACGCATCAAATGTTCACACTTATCGGCTGTTAAATGAAGAAGAAACAGTAGTCGTAGTAGTTCCGCGTTGGGGCTGTAGCTCAGCTGGTTAGAGCACCGTGTTGATAACGCGGGGGTCGTTGGTTCGAGTCCAACCAGCCCTACCAGCTAATTATTAATATCTCAGGGGGATTAGCTCAGCTGGGAGAGCACCTGCTTTGCAAGCAGGGGGTCGTCGGTTCGATCCCGTCATCCTCCACCAAAGTTTTACTCGAAAGTGCAAACGTAAGCCAGTCAAATAGACCAGGGTTTAGGTTTGATCTTTTAGCGATCAAAGCTGTTTCGTTCTTTAACAATCTGGAAGAAGTAAAGATTATTTATTGATCGGTTTGCCGTAAAAGGTAAATCGATGGGTAATGATTGTATGTATCAACAAACAAGCAACAACGTTGTACTTTCTTATCCCTGTAGCGCTCTTTGATTACCTAGTAATCAGAGGCTAACGTTATAGGGACAAGCGAATAAGTGCACATGGTGGATGCCTTGGCGATTACAGGCGATGAAGGACGTAGTAGCTTGCGATAAGCTGCGGGGAGTGAGCAAACACACTTTGATCCG